>CAYMXG010000276.1:0-3720 GCA_964394115.1 uncultured Enterobacteriaceae bacterium
TGGCGGCCAGCTCAATGGTTTCGCAAAAAAGACCGGGAAACCCGAGCCGCCGGGCTACCATCCGGGCCAACCGGCCGATGTATTGCAGTTGCCTGAGGCTGACATTTTCCCTGTACCCACCCGCCAATGCCAGCCTTTCCAGTGTGTCCCGTTCACGCGCGCGCATTTCTGCCTGGAATTGGTGCACGCTGGTCTCAAGGGAACTGGCCCGATTGTGAATGATCAACTGCTGGCGTCGCAACGTGAGCAGATTTCGGCAGCGCACCTTGCACTCGTAATGATCCACGGGCTTGGTGAGGAAGTCCGTGGCCCCTGCCTCCAATGCCTGGTACATCACTGTACGCTCCTCCATCACGGTGACGATCACCAACGGGATATCGCGGCACGACGGAGTTTGCCGGATGCCGCGCGTGAATGCGATTCCATCCAGTCCGGGCATGCGGTAGTCGGCAACAATCAGGTCCGGCAGGCGGCCGGATCCAAGTGCCTGCAGCGCGCTCAATGGGTCGCCATACCCGGTGACATGAATATTGTCGCCAATGCTGCGCAGGATGGTTTCCAGAATGACGCGGCTGGTGGACTGGTCATCCACCACCATGATCTCCGCGGCCAGCGGGAGGCCTTTGCTGCCTGATAGGATGTTCGTCATGATGTGAATATTTCACCAGTCCGTGGCGCCGGTGTACATACTGCAAGCGGAGTAGCGACAGACGGGTTTTTTTACCCTTTTTTCAGCAACACGTACACCGCCCCGGTTCCTCCGTCCACGGGCAGGGCCGAACTAAACCCCAGCACGTCCTGACGCTGTCGCAACCAGTGGTGCACCCGTGTTTTCAGCACCGGCCGGCCATTGCGCGAACCGCGCCCCTTGCCGTGGATGATGCGGACGCAGCGCTTGCCTTCCTGGCGCGACCGCATCAGGAAGCCGGCCACTGCCAGCCGCGCCGCGTCGGCGGTGAAGCCGTGCAGATCCAGTTCCCCTTCGACGCGAAACTGTCCACGGCGCAGGCGCCGGAACTGGCGATCCTGAAGTCCTGCCCCGCGATACAGTAATTCCTCCCCGGTCTCCACGTCGGCAGGATCAAACTCCAGGCTGGCCAGGTCTTCGAGCACTTGAAGCTCGTCGGCCAGGGTCTGCCGGGGTATCGGGGCCGGTGGCCGGGGCTTGACCGGCGCCTGGTTCGCCTCGACGGGGCGCACCTTCCCCACGTGGGCGCGAAACAGGGCCTTGTCCTCAGCGCTGATGTCGCGATTGCGTGCCATGACGCAAGGCTAACTTACTTTTACGCCAAGCCGGCCCAATACGTTCGCGCTGTCCGCCACTTCGGCGGTCCATGTGTCGAGGACCTGGAAGTACGCCGACGCCAGTTCCCTCGGCTCGAACGGCGCCGCTGCAACGCAGTCACGCACCACTATGGGCGGGAGGTTGCGTGCGAAAGCATCCCGCGCCGTGGCGCTGATGGCGTTGTTGACGCTCACGCCGGCGAGGATCACGGCATTGCAACGCTGCTGTTGCAGCCAGGTGTCCAGCCTGGTATCGAAGAATGCGCTGGGACGCGGGTGGCGCATCTCCTGGTCATCAGGGTGTCGCGCGATGCGCGCGTCGACGCCGATGGTGGGTGAGTTCTCCAGCATGTGTTCCAGGTAAGGCTTACCGCGCAGCAGCCCGGCATCGGAGCCGTCGGCGCGCAATACGTAGTTGCAGAAAAGGATCGGGAGTCCGTGCCCGCGGCAGGCCGCCAGGAAGGTATTCAGCGCGTCCACCACCGGTCCCATGCCGGTGTTCCGGAACGGCCCGTCCGCGGCAACGAACGAGGCCTGCATGTCAATGACCAGCACCGCGGGGCGGAGTGTGTGTAATTCAAATTTCATGGTCGCATTGTCATTCCGGCGCCGTCACCCCGGCCCCATGACCGTCATCCCATCACCAAGACTGTCACCCCTGCCCCATGATCGTCACGCCGGCGCGTCACCCCCGCGAAAGCGGGGGCGGGTTCCAGCGCTTCCCAATCTGGATACCGGCTTTCGCCGGTATGACGACTCGCTCTGGATTCGGCCCTCCGCCGGGGTGACGGCGCGGGAATGACAGTCAGGTTTGCACCTCCGATCGACGTGGCATCAGCGTCGGCAGCTTCCTCAACCACGTCGGCACCGGCAACCGCAACACCAGCAGCAGGATGAAGATGCTGCCGTAGATAATCGGCACCAGTTTGTCCGCCTTCACCAGCCACAGGTAATGAATGATCCCGAGCGTGCCGATGACATAGATGCAGCTATGCAGCTTGCGCCAATGGGGGCCGAGTCGTTGCACCATTTTCTTCGTGGAGGTCACCGCCATGGGGATCAGCAGCAGGAAAGCGATGAATCCCACGGTAATGAACGGCCGTTTGACGATGTCGCGCACGATGTCGTTCCAGTCGAAGAATTGATCCAGCACCAGCCAGGTGGAGAAATGCAGGCACACATAAAAGAATGCAAACAACCCGAGCATGCGCCGGAAGCGGATGAAAATATTCTTGCGCGTCAGCCGGCGCAGCGGCGAAAGTGCCAGCGTGGTGAGTAATAGATTCAACTGCCAGTCGCCGGTGAAATGCGTGATCCGCTCAATGGGGTTCGCGCCCAACCCGTCGCTCACGGCGAGAAACACCAGCCACAGGAACGGCGCCAGGCCGCAAAGGAACACGCCGTACCAAAGCCGATCACGCATGCTTCAGTAGTTTTTCTGCAAATCCATGCCGGTGTAAAGCGAGGCGACCTGGTCCGCGTAGCCGTTGAACATCAACGTCTCGCGCTTCAGGAACTCGCCGATGCGGCGTTCCTTGCCCTGGCTCCAGCGCGGGTGATCCACTTGTGGATTCACGTTGGAATAAAAACCGTACTCCCGCGCATTGGAGATATTCCAGGCCGTGGGAGGTTGCTTGCTGGTGAACTCCACCTTGACGATGGACTTGATGCCCTTGAAACCGTACTTCCACGGCACCACCAGGCGCAACGGCGCGCCGTTCTGGTTCGGCAAACCCTCGCCGTACAGGCCCACGGCCAGTATGGTCAGCGGGTGCATGGCCTCGTCCAGTCGCAAACCCTCAACGTAGGGCCATTCCAGCACCGGCCGTCGCTGGCCGGGCATCTCTTCGGGGCGCATGATCGTGGTGAAGGCCACATATTTTGCATTGCCACTGGGTTCGAAGCGCTTCAGCACGTCTCCCAGCGGAATGCCGACCCAGGGAATGACCATCGACCAGGCCTCCACGCAGCGCATGCGGTAGATGCGTTCCTCCAGTGCGTGGGGCTTGATGAAGTCTTCCAGTGCATAGCTGCCCGGCTTGTTGCACTCGCCGCCCACGCGCACGTTCCATGGCTGGGGCTTGAACCTGCCCGAATTCGCCGCCGGGTCTTCCTTGTTGGTGCCGAATTCATAGAAATTGTTGTAGGTGGTTATATCCTCATACGGCGTCAATTCCTCGCCGGTGGAGGAAAGCAGGCTCTTTTTGACGTTACCGAGTTTTTCGCCGTTTCCGGCCGTGGCCCGCGCCGATGTACCCAACCCGGCGACGGCCAGGCCCGCCAGTGCCGTGTCACGGAGAAACTCCCGGCGCCGCAGGTACAGGCTTTTGTCAGTGATTTCAGACGTTTTGATGTCCGGCGGACGCTTGATGATCATGGCGGTTCCCCAAGGTTGGCTACTGTCTATTGACCCACAGTATAGGGCGCGGTTCCAGT
>CAYMXG010000277.1:0-3715 GCA_964394115.1 uncultured Enterobacteriaceae bacterium
CCGAAACCCAGCCGGTCTACGACCCCATCGCGCAGATTGTGTATTCCGCGGATCGCTCCCAGGTGACCGATGTGTGGGTGGCAGGCCGGCAACTGATGCGGGACCGGGAACTGCTCACCGTGAACGAATCCGAGGCCCTGGCGCGGGCCAACGAATGGCAGGTGAAAATACGAAGCGCATCGGGAAATTAGCCAATGCCTGATGTTATACTTCTTCATCGGCGGTCGCTGCACAAACAATTAAATTGGTACATTCCGCAGTACACGGGTCAGCGATATGACTAAGCAAACATCTAATGGCCGCTCCGGTTCAGTAAAGGGCCGAGTTCAGGTGAAGAACCCAGTTACGAATCGCTGGGTAAAAATCGATACCAACACAGGTCGCATAGTCGACCACAAGAAGACGCCAGGACCCTACAAATTCGTTCGTAAAAAGGGATAACTCATGTCCCTGATCTTCTCTCCGCTCACGGAAGACGCGTTGGAGGGGCCGTACGAACCGCTCCCAAGGGGCGTGTTCATTATGCTTCAACTTGGAGAAGGTATTTCCAAGGTCGAAGAGAACATGGATGAGACTGTCTGTAAAATTCTGACGCGAAAAAAATTCAACCCGATCAAAGCGACAACTGAACGAGGGCAAAAGGACTATCTGGTAAAGATCATTCAGATAATTCGAGGTTGCGGATTCGCAACAGCGATATTCTCCGAATATACTCCCGCTTCAACGCTCGCAAATATCTTCTTCGAAGTTGCCCTCTGCAACCTTCTCGGCAAACCAGTAATTATCGTCAAGACCAAGGATGCCAAAGCCCCGTCGGATTTTGTTCGAACGGAATGGGTCACATACACGGCTGGGAAAGATGCGCAGTTGAAGAAGGAATTCGACAGATCGACCAAGTCCATCGTCAAGCTTGCTTCCTATTATGAAAAACTGGGTGATATAGCAATGGCGGCAGAGGATGTTGACCTTGAGCTCGCTTATGAGCGATTTAGGCAGTCAGCACTTATTACCAACCGTGAATCGTCAAAGAGGAAAATCAACAGAATCCTGGTAAGGCTTGATTCTATCGCGGATCCGTCAGCGGCACTCAAACCAGCAAGAGCCCGGCTACGAAAAGCCATTGCGGAATTCTGCACGCTTGTTCCCCAATAAGGTCTATCGAAAATAACACGACCGCTTTTTTCATTCGAAATGTGTCCACAACCGCAGGACCTTGATTATTCTTACTTCGCTTAGCACCTGATCGACGAGCCGGTGCTGGATATTGATTCGGCGTGAATAGGCACCGGTCAGATCACCGACCAGTTTCTCGAACGGCGGCGGAGTGCGGAATGGGTCTTCAACAAGCAATGACAACAAGTCCATCGCCTTCGGCTTGAGGCCGGCGGCGGAAAGTTTTTTGGCGTCTTTTTGCGCCTGTTTAGTGAATACCAGCCGCCAGGTCACCAATCGAGTTCCTTCTCGCATTCTTCAACGGGCGTCTCCATGCCCTCTTTGATGGCTTCCCGCATGCCGGGAATGGACAACAAATATAGCGTCTCTTGAATGGACGACCAGTCTTGTTCTGAAAGCAGCACCGCATTGTTACGTTTGCCAGTGATGATGACCGGCTGATGGGAAGCCGCAGCCTCGTCAATCAAACGATATAGGGACGCGCGGGCTTCGCTGGCGGTGATGGAGGTCATGGCTGAAATTCCAGTGAGATTGAAGGGTATCGTACGCTTTCACGTACGCTTTTCAAGTCAATTGATTTGAATCCAACCACATCCCGAGTCCCTGCGTATTGAGGTTCATGTCCAGGTCCAGTAAGCCGCGCAACGTCGGCTCCGCCAGCGGGCTCTGGTGGGCACGCAGACCATCGAGCGTGTATTGCAATAACGCCGCCCGGAGTTTTTGGTCCCGCTTTTCGTCGTCCGCAAACCTGCGCGCCATGGCCACGTAGTCATCCAGCGCGCGACGCAACGCCCCGGCCAGCGCGGGGATCCCTTCAACCATCGAGAAATGCGTCAGGTACATGCGCTCGGGCTTGAAGGTCAGGAACCGATCCAGACTCTGGTGCCACGCCTCCGGGTCAAATTGCACCGGCGTCGTGGTCGGCAACATGAATGCGCCCTGGGCGGAATCCGTCTCGCGGTAGGAAATCCCGAAAGTATCGCCGCTGAAAAAACCGCGGCTCATTTCATCGTAAACGGAGAAGTGATGACGTGCATGGCCCGGCGTGTCGATGAACAAAAGCCGGCGCCCGGCCAGATCCAGTTCAAATCCGTCCGGAGCAATGGTGGTCCGTTCCGCTTGCACCGGCAGCGGACGCCCGTAGGCCCGCTCCAGCATGTCCTCCCCGTACACCTCCACGGACCCGGACCACAATTTTGACGGATCGGCCATGTGGCGCGCGCCGCGCGGGTGCACGACCAACTGCGCGTTGGGAAATTTCTGCATCAATGCCCCGGCGCCGCCGGCATGATCCAGATGAACGTGGGTGGGGATCACATAAAGCACGTCTTCCGGCGCCACGTCCTTGTTGCTCAGTGCGTTCAGAATCCGCGCTACCGTGTTGGTGACGCCGGTCTCGATGATCGCCGCCTTGCCGTTGTGCTGCAGCAGGTAGACGGCCGCCAGCCGCGGCCGGAACAACCCCGTGTCAATGCAGGTGATGCCGAACGGCAAGGCGGTCAGGTGCGGCGTGATCATGGGGTGATTATCTGCCGGGATACGCCGGTCTCGTGTCCAAGATAATCAAACGTGCGTTCGTAAAATTGGAAGCCTTTGTCCGCATGCATGAATAACGCCGTGGACGAGCGCGTGCCATAGGCGCCGGCCTGGACAAATAACGGCGCCAGCAGGCGCTCCCATTCCAGCCCGATGCCGGTGTCCGGCAATTCTGTGTCCGCGGGTAGCGTCCGCTCCGCCAATAGTGAGAACATTTCTGTCACCGACTCCGGATCATGCCCCGGCTGCCGCGACAATATCCGCTCCAGTTCGGCCTTGCCGCGCGCGACCTTGGGCCAGGGACAATCCAGTTCGCCATTACTGATGCCGTAAACTCCTGCCCCCAGCGCAACCGGCTCGGCGCGGCTACTGTTCATGAACCACAACCCGTCGTGATCGCCGACCAGAAGGTTGAACCCGTCGTAATCGCCCGCTGCCACCCGACGCAGGTACGCGGCCGGCGCGAGGTTGCCGCGCAAATAGTCACTTACCAGCAAACCGCGAGATCTGGCGCCGGACCGCCGCGTCCCGGGTTCCCTGAGATTGGTGACCGCGGCGATGCGGCCACTGCGATCCAGCGCCAGCCAGGAGCCGCCCTGCTGCAGATCCCGGCCACCGTAAATGGCGGGTGCGTCGTCCCAGAAACCCGCTGTCCGGGTGGGACGCTCATGGTATTCATCACGATTTGCCGCCAGCACCAGCGGCACGCCCGGGCAGGTGCACCACGCGATCAGGACGATGCACATTGGTAGATGGTCAGATAATCGTCTGGAGGCTGCTGACGGACGCGCGCACCGATCTCATGTCGTCGGACACGCCGTGAATACATCTGACCGCCATGGATGGCGGGAATGCAGATTGCGCAGGAGCAAGCAATCTGCCATGTAGGCTCGGGTGCCGCCTTTCTCGCTGCGCAATCCTGCTCCGCGAGAAAGCCCGGCCCGCACCTCCATGTGCGGGCGTTCGCAGCTTTGCTGCGAACCCCTGCGGCACACGGTCCGCCAAC
>CAYMXG010000278.1:0-3711 GCA_964394115.1 uncultured Enterobacteriaceae bacterium
CGGTTGAAGTTCGCCATGACCCAATCTTCGGTTTCGCCCATGCCGCCCGGGCCCAGCGGATTGGGATAATAAATGTGTGGGCCGTTGGAGATCCGGTCCGTGGTGACGGCCAGTACGCATTTTGCGTCACCCTGGCCAACCTCCCGGGCGGCCGTGGCCATGACCCGGGCGCTGGTGGCGCAGGCCTGGGCGATGGTGGGTCCGGCCACGTGGGTCGCGCCAATCATGCCGGTGACCCAGGGCAATCCATAAAAACAACTGCGCTGGGGGATACTCATGCCCAGCACACCCCAATCCAGGTCAGCCAGCGGGATGCGGCGGTCAGCCAACGCCTTCTTGGCCACGTGCGCGGCAAATTCCAGGCTGTGCAGGTGCGACAGGCTCCCCTGCCAGCGGGCAAACGGGGTGCACCAATAGGCGCCGTAAGGTATGTGTGCAACTTGCATGTCAGATCCTCAGAGAAGTTTTGAGGGCGGTTGTAATGGCTTCATATACCTTGGCGGACTTCAACCGGTCGCCGATGACATGGACCTCCAGATCCGGTTGGGCCCGCAATTGTTCGACCATGCCGTCCTTCAATGCAGCGTAGCCCATCCCTAACGCAATGGTGTCAGCATCAAGACGCTGCGTGCCACCCTGGTCATCCTTGGTCTTGACCCAGCCCTCGCCGAACTCGATCACCTGTTGCCCGAGCACTACCTTGACGCCGGATTTGGCCAGCCGCTCGCTGTAGGCAATCTTGTCGGTGATGGCAACGTCGCGGTTCATCAGTTCACTGCGCCGATGGATCAGCGTTACCTGCCGGCCGCGCTGCTCCAGGTAAAGGGCGGTCTCCACGGCCGTCTCGCCGCCGCCCAGCACGATGACGCGCTTGCCCACGTGGCTGTCGTCCAGAAAGATCGGCACCGTATCCACCACGGTGGGATTGTTGATGCCGGGCACGTCCGGTCGCGTGGAGGCGCCGCCCGTGGCGACGATGGCCACATCGAAACCTTTCACGTCTCCGGCCACCACGGCCTTGTGGACCACGGGGATGTTGAGTTTCTTGACCTGGTTGATCTGGTAATCCACGAAGAAGCGGTAGTCCGATTTGAAATCCGCCACCGAGCCTTCGATACCCACGCCGCCGAGAAATTCGCGCTTCTCAAACAGCGTTACCGCGTGTCCGCGCAGCTTCAACACCCGGGCGGCTTCCAGCCCGGCGACACCGCCACCGATCACCGCGACCTTTTTCTTGTGCTGCGCCGGCGTGATGGGGAACTCCCCTTCACGGCCCAGGTTCGGATTCACCGAGCAGGAAACCCCCTGGTAATTGAAGAAGGTGCGATCCAGGCAACCATCATTGCAGCGGATGCACGGGATGATATCCGCCTCGCGCCCTTCCCTGGCCTTGTTCGGCCACTGCGGATCCGCCCACAGGGGCCGGCCAAGGCCAATAAAGTCACCCTTGCCCTCCGCCAGCACCTGTTCCGCCAGATGCGGCATATTAATGGACCCAGAAGCGATGATGGGTATCTTCACATGGGGCTTGATGGCGGCCGCGGCATAAACATTGTGACAGCGTTCGACGGCCATGGGGCTGACCTGGTGGATCATCTGGTGATGATCGCCGCCGGAAACGTGAATTGCGTCCACACCGTGCTGCTCCGCCGCCCTGGCCACAATGATGGTTTCTTCGACCTCAAACCCGTCTGGTTCGTAGTCACTGCCGGACAGGCGAATGGTGAGCGGGAAGTCCGGGCCGACTTTTTTGCGGCAGTCGTCAATGACTTCGAGCATGAAGCGCATGCGGTTTTCCAGGGAGCCACCGTACTGATCGGTGCGCGTATTGGTGTGGGGCGACAGGAAATTGGTAATCAGGTAGCCGTGGGCGCCGTGGATTTCCACCAAATCGTAGCCCGCCATCTTTGCGCGCCGGGCCGCATCGCCGAAATGGCCGGCAGCCAGTCTGATTTCATCCACCGTCATGGCCTTCGGTGTCGCCGCTTCGCCCTTTTTCTGTTTCAGCGACGGCCACGGGATCGCGGACGCTGCCTTGATGGGCGGGGTGCCGAGAAATTTCTGCCGACCGCAATGTTCGAGCTGGATAGCCGCCCGCGCACCCTCGTCCTTGATCACGCCTGCCAGCCATGCGAGCCCGGAGATGTGATCGTCGGTGCTGATGCCCACCTGGCAATGGGCCGACTTGCTCGCATCGTCATCAATGAACGCATACTCAACGATCAACAAGCCCACGCCGCCGCTGGCCTGTTCGCGGTAATGGCGGATGAGCCGTTCGGACACGGTGCCGTCCTTGTTGGACAGTCCGCTGGACGTGGGCGCCTTGACGATGCGATTGGGGATCTCCAGGCGGCCAATGCGGCCCGGAGTGAACAATTTCGGGAAATTGGTTTTCATGGGAGTATCCATGGGTGGCCTCGTTATACCGGGTTATCAATCAAACCACTGCCTTGCCGGATGCGCGTCTCGTGGACAGCCGCCTGGGGCAATAACCAGTGCATGAAAAAACGCGCCAGGTGACGGCGCTGCCTGTCTGCCTCTGAATCCGATGCCGTGGCCGCCGCCATGCGCAACCACATCCACGCGCCCGCGGCCAGTCCCACGAGTTGGAGATAATCGGTGGCCGCGGCTTCCACGTCCCGCGGCGCAACCGTGGCCCGGCCCTGCAGCCAGGACGTGCACGCCTCCAGCCGCTGCAGCACTTCACGCACCGGCGCGAGCAAGTCCCGGCATCGCGGGTGTCCCTCACAGCGCTGCAAATCACGCTGCACGGCTGCCGTGAACAAACGGTAGCGCGCGCCGCCATCCTTGAGCACCTTGCGCGTCAGCAAATCCAGTGACTGGATGCCGCTGGTGCCTTCGTAGATGGCCATGATCCGACTGTCACGCACATACTGCTCCACGCCCGCATCCGCGATGTAGCCATGGCCGCCAAATACCTGCACGGCGAGGCTCGCGATCTCGAAGGCGCCCTCCGCCGCACAGGTCTTGCATACCGGCAACAGGAATTCCGCCAGCATCCCCGCCGCCTTGCGTTCCGGTTCGGTTTCCGCGGCGCGCGAAAGATCCAGTTGCCGGGCCGCCTCGAACACCATGGCGCGCAAGGCCCCGGTGCGGGACTGCATGATCAGCAACATGCGCCGCACATCGGCATGCCGGCCAATGTTCACCGGCGCCTGATCCGCCGGGCCACCCTGGGGGCGCTCCGCGGCATACCTCAATGCCTTGGCCGTGGCCGCATGGGCCAGGGCCACGCCCTGCACGGCCACTTCAAGCCGCATCAGGTTGACCATGGTGAACATGCATTTGAGACCCTGATATTCGGGTCCGATGCGCCAGCCCACGGCCCGATCCAGGTCCAGCACGCAGGTGGGTGAGCCCTTCAACCCCATCTTCTTTTCCAGCCGGCTGACGGACACGCCGTTACTGCCGCCGTCTTCGACGTTGCGCGCCGGCACGGCGAACAGGCTGATGCCGGCAGTGCCCGGCGGTGCATCAGGGGTGCGCGCCAGGATCAGGTGGATGATCTGCCCGGTCAAATCGTGATCGCCGAAGCTGATGAAGATCTTGTTGCCACTCAATTCGTAGCGGCCGTCATCGCGCCGCAGCGCGCGCGTGCGCAGCCGCCCCACATCCGAACCGGCATGGGCCTCGGTGATGCAGATGGTGGCGGACCATTCTCCGGACACCAGCCTGGGCACGATCAGTTCC
>CAYMXG010000279.1:0-3707 GCA_964394115.1 uncultured Enterobacteriaceae bacterium
TCCATTGATGACGCCGTTGAGATTGACGCCCATGATCCAGTCCCAGTCCTCGTACGTCGCCTCTTCCATCGGCCCAAACCAGTTGATGCCGGCGTTGTTGCACAGCACGTGCACTTTCCCGAACACACGCTCGCACTCGTCAGCTGCGGCGGCCATCGCCTTGCGATCCGTCACATCGATCTGGATACCGTGGACGGCGCGTCCTTCCTTGCGCAGTTGCTCCAGCGCCCGGTCCAGGTGGTCGCGGCGGATATCAGCAATCACCACCTTCATGCCGGCCGCCGTGAACGCCTGCGCCATGCCGAAGCCGATGCCATTGGCGCCGCCGGTGATGAATGCGACCTTGCCATTTACATCCTGCATTTCGTCACTCCATTATCCAGAATCAGTGACATCGGGAATGTCCGCAACGCGCACAACCTACACCTTGCGCGGTGCCGATAGACTATACAATATGCCTCCGCGCATCGCAGCCTGAACACAGGTGAAGGATCGGATATGAAGTAAGCGACCCGCGCGCAAGCAGCGAGCCTATCTCAGGATCGCGACCGAGGAGGCCTGGGCCTCGCTGTAGAAGATCTGTCGTAGGAGATTGAACATGGCTGTCACATTCCCAAAGCACCCGGGCTTCACCGGGTTCAATGCGCCGTTCCGCTTGGAGGCGGACATCTTCGACCTCGAGGTGGAAGGCGCGCTACCAACGGATATCAACGGCAGTTTTTACCGGGTGCAGCCGGATTTTCTCTACCCGCCACGCTTCGCCAACGATGTCCCCTTCAATGGCGATGGCCATGTCAGCCTGTTTCGGTTCGGCAATGGTCACGTGGACTTCCGCTGCAAGTTCGTGCGGACGCAGCGTTACAAGGCGCAACATGCCGCACGCCGCGCGCTGTTCGGGCTCTACCGCAACCGCGGCACGGACGACCCGGGCGTGCAGAAGCTCAGCGGCGGCACCGCAAATACAAACCTTGTTTATCACGCGGGGAAGTTGTTTGCGCTGAAGGAAGACAGCCCGCCGGTGCAAATCGACCCGGTGACGCTGGAGACGCTGGATGACTGTTACACATTCAACGGCAAGCTCACCAGCCAGACCTGGACGGCCCACCCCAAGTTGGACCCGGTGTCCGGCGAAATGGTTGGCTTCGGCTATGAAGCAAAGGGCCCGGCAACGGAAGATGTGGCGGTTTATTCCGTGGACCGTGAAGGGAAGATCAACTGGGAGGCTTGGATCAAGGCGCCGTACGCGGGCATGCTGCATGATTTCGGGATAACGCAGACCCACGTCACTTTCCTGCTCATTCCGCTGATCGCGGATCCGGAGCAATTGAAAGCGAACGGCGTGCACTTCTCGTGGGATGACACGCTTTCCACCTGGTTCGGCGTGATGCGCCGCGGCGGGGACGGCAGCGACCTGCGCTGGTTCAAGGGTCCCACGCGCATGGCCACGCATTGCATGAATGCCTTCTCCGACGGCAACAAGGTTTATGCCGACATGGACATGGCGGAAGGCAACCAGTTTCCGTTCTTTCCCAACCGCCGCGGCGGCCCCTGGGATTTCACCAAGGCGTCCGGCCGCCTCACGCGACTGTCGGCGGATCTTTCAAAGAAGGAGGAGTCCTACGGCATGGAAGTGCTGTATCCGGAGGTCGGCGTTCTTCCGCGCGCCGACGAACGCTACTGGTCACTCCCGTACCAGGTGGGTTTCATGCCGGTCATGGACCCGACTCGGCCGACGGACCAGGCCAGGGTCGGTAACACCGGGCTGGTACTCAACACCTGGACCCGCTTCGATCATGCCACCCGCAAAAGTACGTCCTGGCACTGCAATAGCACGTCCGGCCTACAGGAATGCCAGTTCGTTCCGCGCAGTGCGACTGCCGCCGAGGGTGACGGTTACCTGATCGGCCTGGTGAACAATTACGAGACAATGCTGAGCGAACTGCTGGTGCTGGACGCGGAACGCCTGCAGGAGGGCCCGGTCGCAACCGTGAAGCTGCCGCTGCGATTGCGCAACGGCATACACGGGACCTGGGTGCCGGAGGCGGCTGCATGAAGCGAAGAGCAGGCGCGAAGAAGAAACCGGCGGCGGCCGGAAGAAAGCGCCCCTACCTGCGCATCGCCTCCGAGGAAGCCTGGTTCACGCCGGAAATTTACGCCCTCTACCGGAAAATGATCGCGGAAAAATTGTCCGACGATCCCGGGTTCATGGCGATGTGGGGATTCATTGGCGCCAATTCCCAGGTCGTGTCACGGCTGATGGATCTGGGCGAAAAGCGCATCGCCGACATGGACGCGTCCGGCATCGACAAACAATTATTGCTGCTGACCGCCCCGGGCGTGCAGGTATTCGACACGCCGGCGGCGAATGCGCTGGCCGCGGACAGCAATGATCGCCTGGCGGAGGCCATCCGCCGCCATCCGGATCGCTTCGCCGGCCTGGCGGCCGTGGCACCCCAGGATCCGCGCAGCGCGGCGAAGGAACTCGAGCGCGGCATCCGGAAGCTGAAACTCAATGGCGCCGTGATCAATTCCCACACACGCGGCGAATACCTGGACGATCCGAAGTTCTGGGACATTCTCGAGGCGGCGGAGGCCCTGGATGCCGCCGTCTACATCCATCCGACCACGCCCTCCCCCGCCATGTTGAAACCGTTCCTGGATCGGCAACTGCACATGGCGGTGATGGGCTTCGGCGTCGAAGTGGCCTTCCACGTGCTGGCGATGATCCGGGTCGGTGTGTTTGATCGCTTTCCGAAGCTCAAGATAGTGATCGGGCATGCGGGCGAGGGATTGCCTTACTGGCTGTACCGCATCGATTACATGTCGCGCCTGCCGGGCTTCGCCCCGAACCCGCTGCAACTCAAGCCGAGCGAGTACATGCGGCGCAATCTGTACATCACCACCAGCGGCGTGCCCTGGGCGCCCGCGATCCTGATGGCGCAACAGGTGCTGGGCGTGGATCACGTGCTATATGCCATGGATTATCCGTACCAGTTCGTCGCCGCCGAGGTGAAGATGACCGACCGGCTGCCCATCAGCGCCGCGGCGAAAAAGAAGCTCTTCCAGACCAACGCGGAGAAGGTATTTCATCTTTGAAGCAAGCCCCGCGGCCCAAACCTGCGGTGGCGGACCGTGTGACGCATGGATAGCGGAACACGAGCCTCCAGGGATGGATTCACGGCGTGTCCGCAACCACAGGTTCGGGTCGCGGGGCTGACATATATATAAGGAGTAAACCGCATGCTTGAGCTGTTCCATTACGAACCCACCGCCAACTCGGCCAAGCCCATGATTTGCCTGAAGGAGAAGGGTCTCGAATTCGTCAGCCACTACATTGACCTGCACGCCTTCGAACAGCACAGCCCCGAATACGTGAAGATCAACCCCAACGGGCAGGTGCCGGCGCTGCGGCACAACGGCAGGATCATCACCGAATCCACGGTTATCAACGAGTACCTTGAGGACGTCTTTCCGGAGGTGCCGTTGCGACCCGCAGATCCATACGAGCGGGCGCAGATGCGCATCTGGAGCAAGTTCGTCGACGAGTACTATTGTCCGGCCCTGAGTCTCATCGGCTGGCATCACTTGATCGCGGGCATCGTCAAGGATCTAGGCCCGGAGAAATTCCAGGCCTACCTGGAGCGCATTCCATTGCATGAGCAACGCGAGAAATGGCGCCTCGCCGCGACCAAGTCCTTTCCCAAGGA
>CAYMXG010000280.1:0-3705 GCA_964394115.1 uncultured Enterobacteriaceae bacterium
TGGCAGGAATACGGCGCGCGGTTGTTTGTGTTCCCGGACTACGAACCGGCCCCAGGTTCCGTCCTCGGTGGACTCCAATATGTGGTCATGAACGTTTCCATGATCCCCGGCATCATGTTCTGCCTTCGCCATTTCCGCAGCCGCACCGAGGCCGTTACCGCCGGTGTCTTTGCCGGAGTGCTGGTGGCGCTACCGGCCATGGCCTTCCTGCTGTGCATGAGTGCGTTCTACCCGGCCATCCTGGCGCAGCCCGTGCCCATCTCCTACATCCTGCTGCAACTGGGCAGCAGTTGGTTCGGCATCGCGTTCCAGTTGCTGCTGTTCTTCACGCTGATCCAGACAGGCGTGGGCATCCTGCACGCCGTAAACGAGCGCGTGCACGGCACATTGCGGGAGCGGGGCAGTTCGCTGCCACGCCTGGCCCGGGCCGGCATCGCCGTGGGTTACGTGCTGACCTCCATCGTGCTCGCCGAGAAATTCGGCATCATCGAACTGATAGCCAAGGGATTCACCGCCATGGCCTGGGCGTTCATCCTCAGCTTTGCGGTGCCGTTGATGACAGTCGGGGTGTATAAGATTGTGCGGTATCGGACGCCGGTGGCGTAATGCCCGATGATTATTAGGAACTTGCATTCACCGAAATCTTTACGTCCCCTGTCCAGAGCCTTAATTACACGGCACTGCCTGAGCACGTTGTTCACTACCGCTCTTGCCTTCTGGCCAGCCGCTCCAATTCGGTAATTCCGCGCCGTGCCGGAAAATTGAATACTGGTGCTTCACCAAACCATCCTCGCCACGGGGCGCTTCGCACCGATCCCTGAACAACAATCCTGTTGTTTGGCCAGCACCGTGTCGAGATGCTCAAGCGCCTCAAGAGCGGATCAACAGAGAGTATGCCAATGAAGAATAAGGAAGTCGTGACCGGTGCCGAATAAGTATACTGTCCCTGGAATTCCGCCATGAAACGACAAGAGCTTGTGCTGAGGATGCGGGCCGAACCGGTTCCCTGGTTTGGCCTCTTTTTCTCCTGGATCACCATGCTGCTGGGCATCGAAGAACCGGCGCTGAAGAAAGTGAGTATCGAACTTGTTCCAGGGGATCTGACTGCTGTTTCCGCCATTGCGCGCGGCGAGGCGGAGATTGGCATGACCACGCCGCCGGCCTGCGCGGCCATGGCCCGGCGCGGCGTCGGTCCGTACCGGGAAATACATGACAACCTGCGGGCCATTCTGTCGTTCCCCCATGACGACCGGTTGGTGTGGGCTGTGCCGGCGGAATTGGGCGTCCGCTCCATCGAAGAACTGAAGGATCGAAAGCTCACCTTCGCCGTTGCCGGCGCCGACAGCCCGGTGGGTTTCGCCGTGGACCAGATACTGAAGGCCTGTGGTATGTCGCTGGAAGAACAGATCGCCACGGGAAAATGGCAGGTCATCACGGAGGAATACCTGTTCAAGGTGATTACCCTGGGCATACAGGGCAAGGCCGATATGGTCGTACATGAGGGCCGCAAGACGCCGCCGTGGGCGCGGTTTGCGCAATCCCGCAAACTGAACTTCCTGCCCATACGCGGCGATATCCTCGACCGGATGGAGAAGGATTTCGGATTTCGGAAGGCAGTCCTGTCTAAGGGCATGATCGATGGGGCGGTGACGCAAGACACGCCGACGCTGGACTGGTCGGAGTGGCTGTTATTCACACGCGACGATGTGGATGCTGACCTGATCTACCTGATTACGAAGATCGTGGTTGAGTATCGGCACCTGTTTGAAATGAGTTTCAAGGGCCAGCCGCTGGAAAAGAGTGACCTGGTTTATCCGATTGTCCCGGGAGAGTTGTGGAAGAATGTGGGCGTACCGCTGCATTCCGGGGCCGAACGCTACTTCCGCGAGCACGGGCACATGCCTTGAGGACGCCGACATGAATTTCGACTTTGACGCAAACAAAACGGCATTGATGATCGTGGATATGAACAAGGCGTTTGTCGGCAAGGGAGCGCCGCTGGAAGTCCCGAAGGCCATTGACAACGTACCACGCATCAAACTGCTGCTGGAGACATGCCGGAAACGCAATATGCCGGTCATTCACGTCAGCCACGTGTTCCGCAAGGATGGCCGTGATCGGGGTCTCATGTACGATTTCTGGCCGGTGCTCAAGGATGGCGTGCTCGAAGAGGGATCCGAGGGCACGGAGATATATCCGGACATCGCCCCGGTCGCCGGGGAGACGGTCATCAACAAGCATCGTTACAGCGCGTGGTTCGGCACCGATCTGGATATCGTCGTGCGCAACCTGAAGGTGGATACGCTGATCATCTGCGGAACGACGACCGATCGCTGCACCGGGTTGACCGCGTACGAGGCCTTCATGCGCGACTTGAAGGTAATCTTTCCCGAGGACGCCAACGCCACGTTCCAGGACGAGGTGCACAAAGGCATGATCATCAGCCTGGACATGGGCGCCGCCATGATCATGAAGACCGCGGACCTGGTCAAACGGCTGGGAAAATAGGGGACATCGAGGACGGCGCCCCAAGCCCTCATGAAGTGGAAGTCCGCGCTTAGCCATAAAACCAATCTCCACGCTGCCATAGACGAGATCACGGCCCAGACGCTCGCTGCCCTGGGAGCGCCGCCGGATCTTGCGTTCCTGTTCGCCTCCGATCATTACCGTGCCGGATTTGATCGCCTGCCGGCGACGGTTCGCGCCCGCCTCGGCGGTGGGCAGTTGCTCGGCTGCTCGGCCAGCGGCGTGATCGGAAGTGGCGAGGAGATCGAGCAGCGGCCCGCCCTCAGCCTGACGGCGGCCCGGCTGTCGGACGTTGATGCGGATAGCTGGGCGCTTGAGGCGACCGATCTGGCGCCAGGAACGTTACACAGCCAGAAGTGCGCCGCACTGGCTCACAAGATCGCGCCGAAACCGGTCGCCTTCGTGCTGTTGGCCGATCCCTTTACCTTTCAGCCCGAGCGGCTGATGCGGTCCCTCGAAGCGGCCTTTCCATCCAGTGCAATTGTGGGTGGACTGGCCAGTGGGGGTCAGGCGCCAGGCGAGATCGCATTGTTCCTGAACGATACGACCCATCATTCCGGTGCACTGATTCTTGCGCTCAGCGGCGATATCGAGATGCAGACCGCCGTTGCCCAGGGTTGCCGGCCGATCGGTGATCCGCTGTTCGTATCCTCGTGTCAGGGCAACTGGATCACTGGACTCGACGGACACTCACCGATCGATGTGCTCAGCGCGCTGTTTGAGCGGGCGGAAAAGCCGGATCAAGTGCTGATGCAGCATTCCCTGTTTGTTGGCATTGCCATGCGCGCGGGCGAAAGGCGATACGACCAGGGCGATTACCTCATTCGAAATATCACGGGCATTGACCGGACCAGGGGCGCCATTGCGGTCCATGCGGAATTACGCGAGAACCAGGTCGTGCAGTTGCATCTGCGCGATGCGCGGACCGCTGCCGAGGACCTCGACCGGGTACTCAGTCGGTTGCATGATCAATACCCCGACTCCCGGCCCGCGGGTGCATTGCTGTTTTCCTGCACTGGTCGTGGCCGGGGTTTGTACGGCGAGGCTGGGCACGATTCAGGCGTCTTCCACCGGCACTTCGGCGCAGTCCCCCTGGGCGGGTTCTTCTGCAACGGCGAAATCGGCCCGGTCGGTGGCACGACGTTTCTGCACGGATATACCAGCGCATTTGCCGTGTTC
>CAYMXG010000281.1:0-2542 GCA_964394115.1 uncultured Enterobacteriaceae bacterium
CCGTTTTTCAACGGCATGACGACAATGGAACTCGCGGTTATCCGGATGCAGCACGCAGATACTCCCGCAACCGCTCCACCGCGAGCCTGACCTGCCGCGGCGCCGTGCCGCCGATATGATCGCGGGCCGTTACCGAGCCTTCCAATGTGAGCCGTGCAAAAACATCCGCATCAATGCGGTCGCTGAACTTGCGCATCTCGTCCAGTGTCAGCGCGGAAAGATCCCGGCCGGCGCCGATGGCAAATTGCACGATGCGGCCGACAATCGCGTGTGCGTCGCGGAATGCCAAGTTCCGCGCCACCAGGTAATCGGCCAGGTCCGTGGCCGTCCCATAGCCACGGGCGGCCGCGGCCAGCATGGCATCCCTTTGTACCTGTATTCCGGGGATCATTCCGCAACAGGCGCGCAGACAACCGCGCACCGTATCCACGGCATCAAACAAGGCCGGCTTGTCTTCCTGGTTGTCGCGGTTATAGGCCAGCGGCTGCGCCTTCATGATGGTCAGCAGCGCCAGCAGGTCGCCATAGACGCGGCCGGTCTTGCCGCGCAGCAGTTCCGGCACGTCCGGATTCTTTTTCTGCGGCATGATGGATGACCCGGTGCACCAGGCATCATCAAGTTCAATGAAACGGTACTGGGGCGAGGCCCACAACACCAGTTCCTCGGCGAACCGCGACAGGTGCATCATGATGAGCGCGGCGGCGGCGCAAAACTCTATGGCGAAATCCCGGTCGCTGACCGCGTCCAGGGAATTCTCCGCCACCCGATCAAATTCCAGCAACCGCGCCGTGTATTCGCGATCAATGGGAAAACCGGTTCCCGCCAGTGCCGCCGCGCCCAGCGGCAACACGTTCACGCGGCGGCGGCACTCCGCCAGCCGCTGTTCATCCCGCTGCAACATGGCGCACCACGCCAGCAGGTGATGACCAAAGGTGACGGGCTGCGCCGCCTGCATATGCGTGAAGCCCGGCATGATGGTGCCAGCCTCCCGTTCCGCGACATCACACAGCGAATGCATCAACGCCCGCAACAACTGGCGCAATTCATCAATGACGTCGCGCAGGTACAGGCGCAAATCCGTCGCCACCTGGTCATTGCGGCTGCGCGCCGTGTGCAGCTTCTTGCCCACCTCACCGATGCGCTCGACCAATGCCATTTCTATATTCATGTGCACGTCTTCCAGTTCCACACGCCACTGGAAACGGCCGGCTTCCATGTCGGCCAGGACTGAGTCCAGTCCCTGCGCGATGCGTCCCGCTTCCTCCTGGGACAGCACGCCGCAATGGGCCAGCATGCGCACATGGGCCAGGGAGCCACGAATGTCCTGCCGGTACAGCCGCTGATCGAAGGAGACGGATTCCGTGAATTGCTCCACGAATTGATCCGTACCCTCACTGAAACGGCCGGCCCAGGGCTTTACTGGGGACTGTTTGGATGCCATCTTTCTGCCCGAACCGGGGGAGGTGAATACGTAATACATTATAACTTATGGCCTTGGGGATATACGTCTGATGGATAGGGTGCGGGATCGGGGTGAAATATGAGTCGCAAGGCTGCGGACGCGTCTTTTCTGCCGGAATTCTGCGGGTCACGCATGGCATTTGTCGTGGTGCTGCTGGCGCAGTTGCTCGCCATCACCCTGACCTTGTCCACGCCGGCGGCCACGGTTGCGGCATTCAACCGGCTGGCGCTTTACTCCGTCATGAGCCTTTGGGTCGGACTTTTCTGCCTCGGGGCCCTGTGCCTGTTGCGACGACACGTGCAGAGCCTGCCCGATCACCTGGCCGCTGCGGCGTGCTATGCCACCACGCTGGCGATCACGCTCGCGGTCACAGAGTTCGCCTGGCGACTGGCCGTCAGCTGGCTCAGCCTGTCCGGCTCCGTCGGCACTGACCACGCCGGGTTCCTGCTGCGCTGCCTGGGTATCAGCGCCATCGCCTGGGCTTTGGCGTTGCGCTATTTCTATGTCCGGCAGCAATGGCGCCGGCGCGTGGTATCCGAGGCTGATGCCCGTTTTGCCGCGCTACAGGCGCGCATTCGCCCGCACTTTTTGTTCAACTGCATGAATACCATCGCCGGACTGACGCGGCAGGCGCCGGCGCTGGCCGAACAAGCGGTGGAAGATCTGTCTGATCTGCTGCGCGCCAGCCTGCATAGCGCCGGGCAGCCGGTGACGCTGGCGGAGGAGATTGCCCTGTGCAAAGGTTACCTGCGCATCGAGCAACACCGGCTCGGTGACCGGCTGCGGGTCGAATGGCAACTGCCGGCGTCAAGTCTCGAGCAGCGCCTGCCCGCTTTGACGTTGCAGCCGTTGCTCGAGAATGCCGTCTATCACGGCATCGAGTTGCTGCCGGCGGGAGGGACGGTGAGCATTGCCTGCAGCGTGACGCCCGCCGGCACCACGATTACGTTGTCCAATCCGGTCATGCCCGGAGAACCCGGCACTGCGCCGCGACATGGGCACAACATGGCACGGGAAAACGTGGCGCAACGGCTGGCGGCTTTCTTTGGCCGCGACGGCCTGTTGCGCTTCCACGAGCAA
>CAYMXG010000281.1:2642-3703 GCA_964394115.1 uncultured Enterobacteriaceae bacterium
GAACCCGCCGGCGATCATTTTCACCACCGCCTATGATGAACACGCCCTGCAGGCCTTTGAGGCCTGCGCGGTGGACTACCTGCTGAAACCCGTGCGGGCAGAGCGCCTGTCCCAGGCATTGGCGCGTGCCCGCATGTTGCGCAGCGCCCAGGTGGCTGAACTGCGCCGCCTGCAACCCGATGCGCGCCAGCGCACGCATCTCAGCATCCGCTCACGGGACGGCCTGTTGCTGGTTCCGGTGGAGGAAGTGGCGTACTTGCGCGCCGATCAAAAATATGTCGCTGCGGCGTGGCGTGAGCGCGAGGTGCTCGTGGATGAGCCCCTGAAGGCGCTGGAGGACGAGTTTGCGGATCTGTTTCTGCGCATTCACCGCAATGCGCTGGTGGCGCGGGATCACATCCTGGGCCTGGAGCGGCAACGGGATGGAACCATGGCAGTGCGACTGCGGGCGGTGGAAGAACCCATCCCGATCAGCCGCCGTCACCTGGCTGAGGTGCGCACCGTGCTGAAGGGGATTGCCGGCTGAATCCCGCCCCGCCGTCACCCCGACGAAAGTCGGGTCCAGTAATTCACAATCCACGCACTGGATACCGGCTTTCGCCGGTATGACGGTCAGGCGACGCTCTGACTCTCCCGCGCCGCGGCGAGCAATGCCAGGCGTCCAATGACCCCGTAAGTATAAAACCGATTCGGATGGGCATCCGGATCCTGGGCCGGGTCGGGAGTAATGCAACATTCTTCAAATGCCAGCGGCTCGAAGCGCATGCCCGGGGCATTCAGATTCTCGCTGGAGGAGCGCTCCGTGTGCACGCGGTAGAAACCGCCCACCACATTGTGATCAATCATGTACACCACCGGCTCCGCCACGGCGTTGCCCTCGCCCCAGGTTTCGTTCGTGTACACACCCTCCTGAATGATGACCTTGCTGACCTTCTGGCCCTCCTTGGTCGTGGACATCTTGGTGCGCTGTTTGCGATTCAATTCCATGACCTCGGCCACGCTGTGTGCGCTCATGACCCCCATGCCGTAGGTGCCGGCATCCGCCTTGACCATGACGAACG
>CAYMXG010000282.1:0-3698 GCA_964394115.1 uncultured Enterobacteriaceae bacterium
CCGGAGATTGGAGCGGACGCGGCGCTTGCGCAGACCGTGGCCTGGTACAGATCAACGCGATGAACGTGACCGCCATGTGGCCCGTGGTGCTGCCGGTGTTCCCGCTGGCGGTGTTGTTGACGTGGGGCATGCTGCGGTATGCCGCCCGCCGCAACATGATCGATGTGCCCGGTGCGCGTAGTTTGCACACGGCGCCCACGCCGCGCGGTGGCGGGCTGGCCATTGCAGTGTGCATCCTGGGAGGTGGCGCAATCCTGAACGCGACGGGCCGCATCCCCGGGACGCTCGGGATCTCGCTGTGTGCCGGAGGCGTGATCGTGGCCGTGTTTGGCTGGCTGGATGATCGGCGCGGAATGCCGGCACGGTATCGTGCCGCCGGCTATCTCATTGCCGCAGCGCTGGGTGTCTGGTTGAGCGGCGGGTTGCCTCGCGTTGCAGTGGGAGCCTCGGCACTGGAATTGGGATGGGCCGGCATTCCCGTTGCCGTCCTTGCCATCGCCTGGCTTACGAACCTGTACAACTTCATGGATGGCGCAGACGGCATTGCCGCAGTGCAGGGCATCAGCGCCGGTGCCTTTGGCGCCGTCCTGTTTGGCATGGGCGGGCAATGGGGCACCGCCACGCTGTGCCTGATCCTGGTTGCGGCATGCGCTGGTTTTCTGATCTTCAACTGGCCGCCGGCGCGCCTGTTCATGGGTGACGTGGGCAGTTGCCTGCTCGGTTACAGCTTCGGCATGCTGGCGCTTTATGGTGAACAGACCGGCGCCGCGCCGCTGCTGGCGTGGTGGCTGCTGCTGCTGGCATTCATCATGGATGCGTCGTTGACCCTGGCCTTGCGCATGGTGCGTGGGGAGAAATGGTATAGTCCGCACCGCACCCATGCCTATCAATTGCTGGTGCAATCCGGGCTCGGACATCGGGGCCTGCTACTCTGGTTCCTGCTGACCAATTTCATGGTGCTCGGGCCGCTGGCAGTGGTGGCCGCATACCATGACATCCTGCCCCTGGCGGCCCTGACGGCCACGATCATGGCATCCGCCCTTTGGTACCGCATTCAGCGCCGGTATGGGGCGTGGTAGGAAACGGAGCACGGGCAATCATGCCAAGCAAACGCACTGTAATCATACTGCACGATCTGTTCATGGCGGCGTTTGCCTGGCAGTTTTCGTGGTGGGCGCGCTTCAACTTCGAGTTTCCATTCCAGGACTGGCGCCTGAGCGTCATGCTCATCCCCCTGGTGATGGTGTTGCAGGGTGGCGTTTATTTCGCCTTCCGCTTGTACCGTGGCATCTGGCGTTTCGCGAGCATCCCGGACCTGCTCAACATTGTCCGCGCCGCCGCGCTGGGTGCAATGAGCGTCTCGCTGGTGATGTTCATCCTGTTTCGTCTTGAGGGTGTCCCACGTTCCATCCTGATCCTGTATCCGATGGTGTTGATCTTCTGTCTCGGTGCACCGCGTCTCGGCTACCGGTTCCTGCGCGACCGGCGCGTGACCTTCGATACCACCACTGTGACCACGCGCGTGCTTATCGTGGGCGCCGGCCGTGCCGGTGAAATGGTGGTGCGCGAGATGCTGCGCGATGGCCGTTACTTCCCGGTCGGGTTTGTGGATGACAAACCGGAACTGCGCAAGGCAGAGATCCAACGGGTGCGCGTGCTGGGTGACGTGGATGCCATCCCGGCCCTGTGCCGGGAACACCGGCCGGACATCATTGTCATTGCCGTGCCTTCCGCGGATACCGGGCAGATGCGCCGCATCGTGGAGCGCTGCGAGGAGGGAGGCACGCCCATGCGCCTGTTGCCTGGCCTGAGCAAGATGGTGGCGGGTGCCGCCGTGCTTAACGAAATCCGGGAGGTCTCAATCAATGACCTGCTCGGGCGTGAAAAGGTGGAGTTGGACTGGGGCACGATCACGGCCGGACTGCAAGGCAAGACCGTGCTGGTCAGCGGCGCGGGTGGTTCCATCGGCGCGGAGTTGTGCCGGCAAATCCTCAGGCTGGCTCCTGCGCGGCTGGTGTTGCTGGACCGCAGTGAATTCGGCTTGTACCGCATTCACCAGGAATTGCTGCAGGGTGAAGCGGGCAGACGGTCCGCGATCGTGGCTGTGCTGGGAGATGTGTGCGACGCGGTCGCTGTGCAAGGGTTCATGCTGGAGCATCGGCCGCAGGTCGTGTTTCACGCGGCGGCCTACAAGCATGTGCCGATACTGGAGGAACATTGCCGCGAGGCGGTGCTGAACAATGTGTTCGGTTCCCAGGTACTGGCTGCTGCCGCCCACGCCCATGCCTGCGAGCGCTTCGTGCTGATCTCCACCGACAAGGCCGTCAACCCGGTGTCAATCCTCGGGGCATCCAAGCGGCTCGCCGAGGTGGTGTGCGAATCACGCAATGGCAGGGATGGGACGCGCTTCATCACCGTGCGTTTCGGCAACGTCCTCGGTTCCGACGGCAGCGCGATCCCCCTGTTCCAGTCCCAGATAAAGCACGGCGGTCCGGTGACGGTTACGCATCCGGATGTGACCCGGTATTTCATGACCAATACCGAGGCCTGCGGCTTGATCCTCCAGGCCGCGGCCATGGGTAACGGCGGCGAGATCTTCGTTCTCGACATGGGCAATGCAGTCCGCGTCGCGTACCTGGCGGAACAGATGATCCGTTTGACCGGTGCGGTGCCCGGCCGTGACATCCAGATCCAGTTCACCGGGTTGCGGGCCGGGGAAAAACTCAACGAGGAATTGTTCCACGACTTCGAACAGCGTGAACAGACCGCACACCCGAAAATATTTCTGGCCCGGCACCCGCGCCTGGACTGGGCGCGGTATGAGGGTGAACTGACGCGACTGCGCCGATTCTGCGACGCCGGCGATGCGGCCGCCATCCGCGCCCAACTCTGGCACACCTGCAGCCTCACCCCTGAAGTGACCGGCGGCGGCGCGCTCAACGAGCGATATCCACCCGCGTGCGCCGGCTGACGGTCCATATCGGGGCACCCAAAACCGGGTCCACCTTCCTGCAGCGCCTGCTTCACGGAAATCGCGAGCGGTTGTTGCGCGAGCAGGGGATACTGTACCCCGAAGTCAGCTTGCGCGGTTTCGGGCACCACGACCTGGCATTCCTGCTCGGTGGTGGTTATCCGGACTGGGCGATTCCCCAGGACAAATCACTGGCGACGCTGGCGGCTGAACTGCGGACCGCCGTGGCCGCCCATCGCGGCGATATCATCCTCAGCTCCGAGGATTTTTACCTGTACCCGCAGCCGGAAGGACTGCTGCGCCTGTTGCATGACAGTGGCGCGCTCGACGGGCGCGAACTGCGCATCCTGGTCTACATTCGCCGCCAGGATGAGGCACACGAATCCTGGTACAACCAGACCGTGAAGGCGCAGGGTGCAACGCACGGCCTGGAGGAGGGCATCGAGCAGGATTTCGGACTCTGGGATTACAGTGCGCAACTGGTGCCATGGGCGGCAACCTTCGGCCGCGCCGCCATATGCGTGCGCCGCTTTGAGTCGGCGGCATTTGCAGGAGGCACACTGCGGAGTGATTTTCTCCAACATGCGGGCGTAGCGGACACGGGACTGGTGGCGCCTTCCGACGAGATAAATGTGTCCCTGAACCGCGATCTGCTTGAATTCCAGCGTTGGTTCAATCGGCTGCCGATACGGACGGTGCAAAAGCGCCGCTTTCATCGCCAACTTAT
>CAYMXG010000283.1:0-3691 GCA_964394115.1 uncultured Enterobacteriaceae bacterium
TGATGTGGCGTGGTCGCGAAATGGCGCAAGGCATGATGAACAGAGAGATCCTGAGGATCGCAGCACTATTTGCTGGGATGTTGCTGGCTGGACCGGTACTGGCCGCCAACTGCGTCAGCCAGGCCAACGGCAACTGGAATAGTGCGACCACCTGGACATCCTGCGGCGGCGGCACACCGGGTAACAATGACAATGTAACGATTGCCAGTCCGGATACCGTCACGCTCAACGTGTCATCCGCGCAACTCAGGGACGTCGTGGTGCAGGCAGGTGCGACCCTGATTGGCAATGCTGGAACGGTACTGACAATTGGAAGAACGGGCGGTGTAAATCTTTCGAACAGCGGCACCATTGATTTTACTGCCGGCGCGACCATTGCCCATGTCAACAACGCGGCATGGACCGGCAATGGCACTTACAATCTCTATGCGATTAACCTCAGTAACAAGGCCATAACGTTCTCCGGCACCGTTCCCACGCTGATCAGCCTCAACGCTCCGACACCGATCGTACTGGGCGGCGCCGCCGGATTGCTTACCTCCAATGTTGCCACCACGTGGAATTTCAATGGCACGGCGGCGCAGACGCTGCCCACCGGCCAGGTTACCTGGGGCGCCATGACGATAAACAATACCAGTGTTGCTGGCGTGACCCTCGGCACCGCGCTGACCGCCACCAACATCCTGGGCGATCTGAGCGTGAACAGCGGCACGCTGAACAACGGCGGGTTTGCCATCACACTGGCGGCCAACAGGAATTTCTCCGTGGCGAACGGCGCCACGTTTCGCATGTCCGGGACCACGGGGATGGTGACTGTGTCCGGCGCCGGCACCAAGACCTTCGGCACGACATTGCCGAATTGCAGCACGGTGGAATATGCCGGTGCCGCCCAGACGGTCAGCAACGAAACTTATGGGCACCTTACGTTGAGCGGCAGTGGTGTGAAAACGATGCCAGGCACGGCCATGAACGTGGCATGTGATTTTTCCATGGCGGGTTCAGCCACCGCCAGCACGCTGAACACGCTTTCCGTGGGACAGGATTTCAAGCTGTCGGGAACGGCCCAGTTCACCGCGGGCAATGCGGTGACCGTGACCCGCGATTTCACTTTGAATACCGGCTCAACCTTTACTGCCTCGACGTACAGTCATAGTGTGGGTGGCGATTTCAGCAACACCGGAACGTTCAACGCCAATACCAGCACCTTTACGTTCAATGGAACGGCCGCGCAGAGCATCACCGGCGCCACGACCTTCAATAACTTGACGCTGAACAACACGGACGCGGGCGGCATCGGTCTGACGTTGAACGATGATGTGACCGTCAGTTCGGTGCTTACTTTTACCAGCGGCAAGATTTCGACCGGCGCCAACAAGATAATCATCGGCACCGCCGGCAGCTACACCGGCAACAGCTCCGCGCGTTACGTCGTCGGCACCATGGAAAAGGTCGGGCCGGTGGGCACGTTCACCTTCGCCATCGGGGATGCCACGAATTACACCCCGGTCCTCACCGCGTTCAGCGCCGGCGGGGCGACCGGCAGCCTGGCGGCCAATACGACTGCGGGAGAGCATCCGAATATCGGAACATCCGGCCTTGATTCGACTCAGGATGTGAACCGCTACTGGACGTTGACCAGCACCGGGCTGGCCGGCACCTATGACGCCACGTTCAACTATGTTGCAGGCGATAAGGATGGGGGATCCGACGCTACCATGTACGAGGTTGAACGCTACGCCGGTGGCTGGAATGCCACGACCATCGGCACACGCAATGCCACCGATACCCAGGCCACGGGGCTCACGGCGTTCGGGGAATTTGCCATCGGTGAGGTCCTGCCCACCGTGGATCATTATCTCATTACCCACGATGGCAGCATGGTGACATGTCTGTATGAGGACATTGTCTTTACCGCCCATAACGCCGGGCACACTGCTTCCGACCCGGCGGCAATGACGGATCTGGACATCACTACGTCCACCGGTCGCGGAACGTGGGTCGGTGTGGTAGCCGGATTCGGCAACGGGACGCTCAGCGATCCAACGCCGGGAAACCCGAACAACGGGGATGTCACCTATACTTTCCCGGGCGCGGAGTCCTCGGTCACGTTGCGGCTTCGTTACACCAATCCGGCTACGGACCCCGAACTGGTGAACTTCAACGTCATTGATGACAACAGCAAGACCGAGGCCACGGGCACCGGGACAGATCTCGTCGACGGCAACGACGCCAATCTGAGTGTCGCCTCCACGGGGTTCGTGTTCTACAACAGCACTGACAGCAACACAACTATTCCCACGCAGATCGCGGGCAAGCATTCGAATGAAGGTTTCGGCGCGAAAGACCTGGCCCTGCGGGCGGTGAAGGCGTCCGATTCCGATCCCAGCGTCTGTGCCACGGATTTGTTCCTCAACGGCAGCACCAGGGACATCGAGTTGGGCGCCGAATGCCGCAACCCGGCAACCTGCGCGGGCAACGTGGTCAAAGTCACCAACAATGGGACCATCGATGCTTCCATCACTACCAACGACGACAATGCCGCCACGCTGACCTCCGCTTATACAACGGTAAGCCTGACCTTCGGGGCGAATTCCACGGCGGAACTCCATATCCTCTATCCCGATGCCGGCCAGATGGCATTGCATGCGCGCTATGACCTCGCCAATCCCGCGGGCACCTACATGACCGGGTCGTCGAATGATTTTGTCGTGCGCCCATTCGGATTCAAGGTTACTGCCACCGGTAATCCGGCGGCGGCCGATCAGGACGGCACCGTGTTCAAGGCCGCAGATGAGGACTTCACAGTCAATGTCAGCGCTGTGGTATGGGAATCCGGAGACGACGGGAATAATGACGGCGTTCCGGATGGACACGAGAGTGGCGATACCGACCCGACGACACCGGTTGCTCCAGGAATTACGGATAATGCCGTATTGCCCAATTTTGGACAGGAGTCGGGAGGCGGTGAGGATGTTGTTTTGACCGCGGTCCTGTATCTGCCTGCGGGCGGTGCCGATTCCGGCCTGGACGGCGGTACTTCGATTACCAGTTTCGTCGCAGGGGCGGGAAGCACGGCCACGGCGCGGTATGCAGAGGTCGGCATCATCGAAATTACCGCCGCCGTCGCCGACAGCGATTACCTGGGTGCCGGGCAAGTGTTGAGCAAGAGCGGCCGGGTCGGGCGCTTCACACCTTTTGAGTTCACAGTGAGCAGCATCCCGGCCACGCCCACCTTTTCCCCGGGATGCAATGCCGATACCACGGATTTCACTTATCTGGAACAGCCTTTTGTCTACACAACGGACCCGCAGGTGACGATCACGGCAGTCAGCAAGCTTGGGAGCACGACGACAAACTACGACGGCGTCTGGTGGAAGCTCAGCGACCCCGACCTTCCAAACGACAAAGTCACCTTCACTTATACCCACGACGGTGGCGCGCTGCCGGGCGGCACCACGCTGGATTCGGCTGCGGCAACCCAGGAATTTGTTGTGGATTGCACCGGTGGCGCCTGCGATGGCGCGATTTTGTTCACGCTCAGTGGACCGCTTTCCTACACACGCACTATTACCCCCGTGGCGCCATTCAATGCCGCCGTGGACATCACGTTCAATAACCTTACCGATGGCGATGGCGTGACCTATGCCGGCAATCCGTTCAAGTTCGACAATGTGGTATTCACCGTCGGCGC
>CAYMXG010000284.1:0-3684 GCA_964394115.1 uncultured Enterobacteriaceae bacterium
TCACCGCCGTGGATGACCATGGACGCAGTGTCCGGCGCAACCTGCGCGTGGAGTTCGTCCCGTAAACTGCAATGATTGCCGTGATTCCTGCGGTGCAATTGGGAGGCTAAGATGAATACCCAGTTTGTGCAGAAATGTTTTAATGAAACTGAAGGGCTGAAAGACACAAATGCCATTGATTCCCTTACAAACTGCTTTTTTATCCTGCCTGAATACTGATCTACGTTCCGTATTTGCGCAATCCAGTTAGAGTTGGCGCTAATGAACGGCGTGCCTCAAGATTTGAATCTCGATGACATTATCGGGTTCGGACTGGCCCAGATTTGCCTGGGGCCCTATAGCGTAAATTTCGTCTTTGAGTCTGCACGCCAAATATCGGCACAAGGTATTGTTGAGGTCGTAGAGAACGGCAACGTCATAGCTAGATGGGAAGAGCATGAAGGTTGGTCAAGCACCAAGTATCACGCGCTACTGCGCGCCACAGTATCCGGTTACTCCGTGCCCAATCCACGCCTTCTGGAAATTGCATTTAAAGGTGGTCTTGCTCTTCGAGTACATGACAGTTCAAGTCACCTCGAAAGCTTCAGCATTCAACCGGGTAATATCTTTGTGTGAGGTCCAATAGGTGCTTCCAGCCAACGGTCTCGCCTTCGGCGGGCTTGCGGCTGAAGCTTTGCGTAATATGCCAATTTGTATATGGCGGGTTTCGGAACTATCATCATTCTTATGAGTACACAAACAGTATCGCGTTCCCCGGATGTCATGGGCGGAACCCCGGTATTCCCGGGGACCCGGGTTCCAGTTCAGACGCTGCTGGACTATTTGGAGGCCGGAGACAGCATCGACGAATTTCTGGCCGGATTTCCGAGCGTCACGAAGGTACAGGTCATTGCATTTCTTGAGGATGCGAAAGACCGGGTTGTGGCTGCTGCTTCTTGAGGGTACTTCTCGACGAGTGCGTGGACTGGCGTATCGCCCAGGAACTCACGGGACATGAGGTTTTTGCAGTTCATGAGATGGATTGGGTGGGGATCAAGAATGGTGAACTTTTGGTCCGCGCCGCGAAACAGTTCGATGTCTTTCTGACCGTTGACCGGAATCTGTCCTTTCAACAGTCGATTCAGACGTTCGATATCGCAGTAGTGATTCTACGGGCGCCGACGAATCGGCTGATCGACCTGAGGCCATTAATTCCCGAAATCCTGAGTGCTCTGCCCAACGTCAAACACGGTCAGATCACATGGATTGGCCGATAACCGCCCCGAATAATAGTTTGACTTCAAAACCCACCCTGCCAGTCGCCACCGACCCCGTATGCGGCATGACCGTCGAGCCGGCGACCGCCGCCGGCTCCGCCAACTACAAGGAGCACACCTACTACTTCTGCGGAACCCACTGCCTGAGTAAATTTCAGGCCGAGCCTAGCGAGTACGTAGACATAACCTCGTCTCCACGTCCTCCCGCAGCCGGCGGCGCCATCTACACCTGTCCAATGCATCCCGAAGTGATCAGCGACCATCCCGGCAGTTGTCCCAAGTGCGGCATGGCACTGGAACCGCAATTGCCCAGCGCGGAAGAAGGGCCGAATACCGAATACCTCGATATGCGCCGCCGCTTCTGGATCGGCGCCGGGCTGAGCCTGCCCGTGGTTGTCATCGCCATGAGCGGAATGTTGCCGGGCAATCCGTTGCACGCGCTCGGCATGGGCCTGCTGAACTGGGTGCAGCTGGTGATGACGACGCCGGTGGTATTCTGGTGCGGGTGGCCGTTCTTCGAGCGCGGCTGGGCATCCATCGTCCATCGCAGCCCGAACATGTTCACGTTGATCGCGCTCGGTGTCGGATCGGCCTACGTGTTCAGCCTGATCGCCACCGTGGCGCCCGGGCTGTTCCCGGAAGGATTCCGCATGGCCGGCGGCGCGGTCGAACCGTACTTCGACACCGCGGCCGTGGTCACCGTGCTGATCCTGCTGGGACAGGTGCTGGAATTGCGCGCCCGCAGCCAGACCAGCGGGGCCATCCGGCGCCTGCTTGGCCTTGCCCCCAGGACCGGGCGCGTGGTCCGGACGGACGGACGGGAAGAAGATGTTCCCCTCGGACATATCCGCGTGGGCGATCAACTGCGCGTTCGGCCCGGTGAGAAAATCCCCGTGGACGGCACCGTGTCAGAGGGCCGCAGCGCCGTTGATGAGTCGATGATCTCGGGTGAACCGATCCCGGTGGAAAAGGAACCCGGGGCGAAGGTCGTCGGCGGCACCCTCAATGGCACGGGTGGCCTGCTGGTGCGTGCCGACCGGGTGGGCTCCGACACACTGCTGGCGCAGATCGCGCGCATGGTCAGCGAGGCGCAACGCAGCCGGGCGCCCATCGAGCGGCTGGTGAACATCGTCTCCGGCTACTTCGTCCCCGCGGTACTTTTGATCAGCGTCCTGACCTTTTTCACCTGGGCGGCATGGGGAGACTCTCCACGCCTGGCACTTGCGCTGGTGAATGCGGTCGCGGTGCTGATTATCGCCTGTCCCTGCGCGCTCGGGCTGGCAACACCATTGGCGATCATGGTCGGCACCGGCCGGGGGGCAGAAACAGGCGTGCTGTTCCGGAATGCCGAGACGCTGGAAATATTGCACCAGGCCGACACATTGATCGTGGACAAGACCGGCACGTTGACAGAAGGCAGGCCACGCCTGGCGGAAGTGGAACCGGCGGCGGGATTCACAGCCGATGAAATCCTGCGCCTTGCCGCCAGCCTGGAGCGCGGCAGCGAACACCCGCTGGCGGCCGCCATCGTCAAGGGAGCGGAGAGCCGAAACCTGCCGCTGGTTGATTCCCGTGACTTCCAATCTGTCACCGGGAAAGGTGTCATCGGCAACGTCGAGGGCCGGCGCATGCTGTTGGGCACCGCCATGCTGTTGCATGAGCAACAGATCTCCTGCGACGCATTGCAGAATCGAATGGACGCACTGCGGCGCGAGGGCCGAACCGTGATGCTGGTCGCCGTGGACGGTCAGTTGGCGGGGCTGGTCAGCGTGGCGGATCCGATCCGATCTTCAACGCCGGAGGCCATACGCCTGCTGCATGAGGACGGCCTGCGCATCATCATGCTGACCGGAGACAGCCGCACCACCGCCGAGGCAGTGGCGCGGCAGCTGGGGATCGACGAGGTGATCGCCGAGGTGTTGCCGCAGCAGAAATACGCGGCCGTGAAACAATTTCAGGACCGGGGCCACATCGTCGCCATGGCCGGCGATGGCATCAACGACGCCCCCGCGCTGGCCCGGGCGCAGGTCGGCATCGCCATGGGCACCGGCACCGACATTGCGATGGAAAGCGCCGGCGTGACCCTGGTGCAGGGTGACCTGCGCGGCATTGCCCGTGCGCGGCGGCTGAGCCGGGCAACGATGGCGAATATCCGCCAGAACCTCTTCCTGGCGTTTATCTACAACGTATTGAGTGTCCCTGTGGCGGCGGGGGTGCTGTATCCATTCTTCGGCCTTCTGATCACCCCGGTGTGGGCCAGCGCCGCCATGAGCCTGAGCTCACTTTCCGTGGTCGGAAATGCATTGCGCTTGCAGCGCACGAAACTTTAACCTGCAAATCGGTTATTCTGTGGGTTCATTCACATACACAGGAGATTGCCAATGGCCAAACCGAACTATGCCCACGCCAAGCGTCAACGCGAGCTCGC
>CAYMXG010000285.1:0-3655 GCA_964394115.1 uncultured Enterobacteriaceae bacterium
TTGATTAATTTTTGCTACATTATCATAGAGATGGCTGATCTTCCTCCCAATGCAGGACAAAGTCTGAACGCAACTATGCGTAAATTCGGGGCCCCCGGCACGTGCATCCGGAATTATCGCTATTGGACCGTCCTGCTGCGACCGGCCCAAGTCACGCTCGGCTCCCTGGTATTGGCGGCTTTTGAGCCGGCCCGCGCCTTGGCCGATTTGAGCCGGGAAAGTTTTATGGAAATGGGGCAAGTCGTACGCGATATCGAACAATCCCTTACCCGCGCGCTTAACTTCGACAAGATCAATTACATGCTTTTCATGATGGTGGACCCGGACGTGCATTTTCACGTGATTCCGCGCTACGCCACTGAGCGCAGTTTCGCCGGCGTGAAATTCACCGATCCCGGTTGGCCGGGTGTGCCTGATTTGTCCCGGATAAACGCTGTCAGCGACGAGACTATGCAGGGAATTTTGAGCCATCTCCGCGCCTGCTGGAACTGACTGAAATGGATGAAAAACCTGAAGAAATTTCGTGCATGTGGATTCCGGCTCGTGTAGGATTTGTCGCCGCCGCGGGCCGGATCGCTGGGCCTGCATGGCAAATGAAACGCGCCCATGGCGCTGTTGGTACAACATCTGGGGCATTTTGGGGATTTCTCTCGGGACATCGCCGCAAGGTTGGAAATAACCCGCGGAACCTGAATAATCGTTCTTTGTCTATGGGCAACCGTCGCTACGACAAGTCAGCCTGGAGATCGTAAGCGTGAATCGGCAACCAACGCCAACGCAGAATAACCGGCCACAACGTCTGGCTGATTTTGAGACGCTTTCCGAAGCCCTGGAATACGCAGCCCAGGGTGCCACCGGGTGCAATTTCTATGCTGCGCGCGGCGACCTGCGCGCGGTCCTGCCCTACTCGGAGTTACGTGAACGCGCGCTGCTTACGGCACGACGCCTGATCGCACTCGGACTCACGCGCGGGGAACGCATCGCCATCGTGGCGGATACCGACCCGAGTTTCATGGAGATCTTTTTTGCCTGCCAGTATGCCGGCCTGGTGCCATTCGCCATGCCGGTCCCGGTAAATCTGGGCAGCCATCACATTTATGTTCAGCAATTGCGGGGCTTGTTGCAGGGCGGCGAGGCCGTCGCAGCCGTGGCCCCTGCCGAATACCTTGGCTTTCTGGAAGAGGCAGCCGGGGGATTGGCAGCGCTGCGCTGGTGCGGCACACCGGAACAGCTTTCCGAACGCGCCGCGGATAAGGCGGACCTGGTTCCCACCAGCCCGGACGAGCCCGCCTATCTTCAATTCACGTCCGGCAGCACCCGTTTTCCCCAGGGCGTAGTCATTACCGAGCGCGCGGTGATGAGCAATTTGCGCGGTATTGTCCGCTCCGGGCTTGAGGTCACTGTAGGCGACCGCTGTTCATCGTGGCTGCCCTATTACCATGATATGGGCCTGGTCGGGTTTGTCCTTGGCCCCATCGTTTCCCAACTTTCCGTCGATTACCTGCGCACGCGGGACTTTGCCATACGCCCGCTGCAATGGTTGCGCATCATCAGTCGCAATCGCTGCACCATAGCCTTCAGCCCGCCGTTTGGCTTTGAGTTGTGCGCCCGCCGGATCCGCAGCACCGATCTGGCGACCCTGGATCTGTCCAGTTGGCGCGCCGCCGGCGTGGGCGCCGAGATGATTCGCCCATGGATCCTGGAAAACTTTGCCGAAAAGCTCGCACCAGCCGGATTCAACGCGCGCGCGTTCCTGTCCTGCTACGGCCTCGCCGAGGCTTCTCTGGCGGTCAGTTTCCCGGCCCTGGGTGCCGGTGTTGAAGTGATGCAGGTGGACGCCGCCGCCCTGTCTGAACATGGCCTGGCGGTGCAAGTACAAGGTGGCAATGGACGTACCAATACGTTCGTGAATTGTGGCCAACCATTGCCCGAACATGAAGTCTGTATCGTGGACGACGATGGCAAACCCCTGAGCGATTCCCGGCTCGGGCGGGTCTTGGTACGCGGCCCCAGCCTGATGCAGGGTTATCTGAACAATGCCGAGAGCACCGCGCGGGTGATGCTTGCCGATGGCTGGCTGGAATCCGGCGATCTCGGCTATTTGCACCAGGGTAGCCTGTATATAACCGGCCGGCGTCATGACGTCATCATCGTCAATGGACGCAATATCCGCGCCCAGGACCTCGAAGAGCTCGCCGAGCATCAACCTGAAGTCCGTATTGGCGATGCCTCCGCCTTCGCAGTCTCTGGCGTCTCCGGCGTACCCACCATTGTTATTGTGGTTGAATGCCGCCTCGCCGATCAGTCTGCGCGCCAATCCCTGGTGTTGCGACTGCAACGCCTGGTATATGAAGGGTTTGGGATTCGCTGCCTTGTGGAATTGGTAGCTTCGCACACCCTGCCCCGCACCTCTTCGGGCAAGCTTTCCCGGACCGCCGCGCGCCAGGGCTTCCTCCTGCGTTCGGGCCTGGACCAGCCGCAGATTGCCGAAGCCGTTTCCGGCTGAAGGCATCTTTATGTCCGGTACGGTGGCGCTTACTGGAGCCACCGGGTTCATAGGCGGCACCCTCTGCCAGGCCCTTGTCAGGTGCGGATTTCAAGTCCGCGCATTGGCGCGTAAACCCCAGCCCGCAGTAACTAATGTTACCTGGATATATGGCAATCTGGAGACACCCGCCGCCCTGATGTCGCTGTTGGAAGGGGCACAATCCATCATCCATTGCGCCGGTGCGGTCCGCGGAAGGACCCTGGACGAGTTCAATCGCGTCAACCTCGCCGGAACCCGGGCAATCGTTACTGCCTGTCTGGCGCAGACCCCCCAGCCCCGGCTGCTTTTCATTTCGACCCTGGCGGCCCGGCTTCCGGAACTTTCCTGGTATGCCGCCAGCAAGGCGGCGGCGGAGCTTGTCATCCGTGAACAGGGGCGCAACCTGCAATGGACCATCTTCAGACCGACGGTCGTTTACGGGCCCGGGGACCGGGAAATGCGGCCTTTATTCCAGTGGCTGCTGCGCGGAATCTTGCCGACACCGCGGTCACCGGGCAGCCGTTTCTCCCTGCTGCACGTGGATGATCTCGCCGGCGCTGTGATGCAATGGCTGCGGCAGCCGCCGACTTTGAATGCGACCTTTGAATTGTGTGATGGGACCGAAAATGGATATGACGCTGACACCCTGGCGCGCCTGGTCGAAGCCCACCAGGGGCGGCGGGTACGCGTCCTGTGCCTGCCCGTTGTGCTGCTGCGACTGGCGGCTTGGGCCAATCTTTGCCTGGCCCGGGTCACAGGCCGGTCGCCGATGTTGACGCCGGGCAAAGTGCGCGAATTGATCCACCCGGACTGGACCGCCGACGCCGGTGATTTTACCCGCGCCACAGGCTGGTCTCCGCGGATCCGGTTTGTCGATGCCCTGGCGACCGGTCGACTTTTCTTTACATGAGCCCTAAAAACTTCAACAATCGGCAGTATGAATCCAGGTTACGAAGAGGTACTGGTGCGTCTGAAGGGCCACCTGCAAAGGGTGGCGGGTAAAGAAAGGCAATTTTCCGACGATATGGACCTGGTGGCGCAGTTGGGCCTGGATTCGGTCAAGGTTCTTGACCTCATCATGGAAGTGGAGGATGAATTCGATATCTCCATCCCGATGAACGTGCTGAC
>CAYMXG010000286.1:0-3642 GCA_964394115.1 uncultured Enterobacteriaceae bacterium
AAACAACGGGGTGATATCCGTGTAATTCGGCTCATCGTTGAGGATACGTGCCGTCTCCGGGTGTCCAGTGGCGAAGAATTGGCGGAAATCATCCATGGCCTCGACGCTATCGAATCCGACGGTACAGAGGCACGCGAAGCGCGTACCAGAGGTGATCGGACGGCTGGCGTCGCACCAGGTGATGGCAGCATGCCGAAGTGACGTTCCCACCGCGAGCGGCAAATGATTCTGCACGTAATAGCCGAAATCAAAGCGTGCGCCGGCCCGGGCCGGATACAGAATGGTGACGCGGGGGTGCTCGATCACCGGGTACTCAATGGCACAACGCCTTGCGGTTTTGCGGCATCATGATGAAGCGCCAGGGCGTGGGCATGCGTTCGGCAACCGGGACTTCGATGAGCACCGGGCCCTGCACCTGCCCTGTCCGTGCCAACGCCTGTCCCAGTTCCGGCGCCGATGTGGCGCGGATGCCGGTGGCGCCGAAGACTTCCGCCAGTTTCACAAAGTCCGGATTGTGAAGATCGGAACACAAGCGCCGGCCTTCAAACCATTCGTCCTGCTGCCTTTGCACATTACCGAAACAGTTGTCGTTGAAAATAACCGTGGTCAGCGGGATGCGATATTGCACCGCAGTGGAGAGTTCCTGCACGTTGAACATGAAACCGCCGTCGCCGCTAACCTGGATGACGCGCTTGCCGGGGTTGCCAACGGTGACGCCCAGCGCGGTGGCGAAACCAAAACCCAGCGTCCCCATATCGCTGGCCGTGACGTGCTGGCGCGGGGCATAAACGGGAAAGCCGGACCACGCTGCGAATCCCACCTGCGTGACTTCGTCAACGAATATGCCGTCGTCTGGCAGGTGCTTGCGGATGATATCCAGGTAGGCCATTTGCGGCGCCATGTGCGTGCGCATGTCCGTATCGACTGTGCCGCGTAACGCCATCATCTCATCGCGTATGGACCCGCGTTTTATGTTGGTGGCATCCAAGGCGTTATTCAGCGCGTGCAACGTGACGCGGGCATCGCCCACAATTCCCACCTCCGGGACACACATGCGGGACAGTTCCACCGCGTCAATGTCCACACGCACCAGCGGCAGGCCGTCATCCTTGCCCCACATGGTGAGCGGTTCCTTCAGGCGCGTGCCCACGGCCAGCACTGCGTCCGCCTGCCCCCACAACACGTGTCCCATGGGCAGGTTCGCGTGCAGGTAATGCCTGGAGCTGACAATACCCTTGCCGTTGCGCTTGGAGATCACCGGCGCCTGCAGTTTCCCGGCAACGGCCAGTACTTCATCTGCAGCATCAATGGCGCCGCCACCGACCACGATCAGCGGGCGTCTGGCCTGGCCCAAAATTCTGGCCGCCGCGTTAATCCGGTCCTCATCCGCCGGCGGGGTCCGAATTTCAGTTTCCGGCGGGAGCAACTCGACGCTGGCACGTTGGGCCATGATATCCATGGCCATTTCCAGTTCCACGGGCCGGGGGCGGCCTTCATGCAATTGACGCATGGCCTCCCGCATCATTCCCGGTGTTTGCGCCGGGCTGTCAATGCGCGCCGCCCATTTGGTGATGTGCCGGATCATTCCCAATTGATCCGGGATCTCGTGCAGTTCCCCATATCCCTTGCCGATGGCGGTGGACGGGATCTGACCCGACAGGCAAAGCACCTTTGCGCCATTGCCCCAGGCCGTGCACAACGCCGCGCTGGAGTTCAACAGACCGGGGCCGGGCACAACCGCGTAGACACCGACCTTGCCGGTGGATCGGGCATAGCCGTAGGCCATGTACGCGACACCTTGTTCATGGCGTGAATGGATGACGCGCAGTCCCTTGCCAGACCGGGCCAAGGCGTCAAAGAAATGATCCAGCTGACCGCCCGGCAGGGCGAAGATCGTGTCGACGCCGTGGGCGCGAAGTGCGGCGACGAGGGCGTCGGCTCCGGTCATTTGGGGCATGCAGTGGACCTCCGGGTGAACAAGCGAGATTTTGGTTCAGTGTCTACTGGATAAACCAAACGAAGTTGGTATTTGGTGTTTTGGGGAACAAGTTTTATTGCCATCTGTTGTGTCCCTACCTACCACCTGCCTTCTACATCCTTTTCCTGCTTCGCCAATAAAAATACGGCAACCCCAACAAAAACACCCACGCCGCCGGTGTCGTGATTACTTTGCCGAGCGCGATCAGCACATCCGCAGGACTCACATACACCCGGCTCTTCATGGCCTGGTCCGGATGGCTGTTAATGATCAGTTCGTTGTCCTTGCGCTCGATGCTGCCGAAGCGGAATTCGACGTCGGCCAGTTTGCTGCGTACGCGCATGTTGGCGGAAATCAGGACTTGCGCAGGCGGCCGGTGGCCTGTGCATACTCGATGCGTTCTTGCAGAAGTTTGGAAATATCCTCGGGCCCGTAGCCCGCCGGCGCTGTAAAGGTGCCGCGGCGGTACAGTTCGTCAAAAACTTCCTTGCAGATGGACACCTTTTCCGCCAGTGTGCGCGGCGGTTTGCCGGGCGGGAAACGATTCGGCGGATACAGCGGCTTTTCATAAATCTGCTTGAACCCTTCCGTGCGCAGATCCACCCAGCAGTTGTGCGCGGCCTTGGTGCGGTACATGCGTAAGGCCTCGATATCAATGGTCATGGCCAGCACCTGTTCCTCCGGGTACGGCGCATGGCGCAACACCAGGCCCGTATAGTCGATGACAAAGGAATGGCCGGGACAGAAGGCCTTCGGGTAAAAATCGTAATTGACCTTGCCCCAGTTGGACCCCAGCAGGTAACACATGTTGTCGTGGGCGCGGGCACGGCGCGTGAACATCCAGAAATCCCAGGGTTCGGAGACGCCTTCCACTTCCTGCAACGCGGCAGGGTGACACAGCACCTCGACGCCGTTATATCCCAGGGCGCGCGCTACTTCCGGTGTACAGCCATCGTGGCAGGTCATGGTTCCAAGCTTGCCGATGGGCGTGTCCACCACCGGGAACAGGGTCTTGATGTCGCCGCCGAACTTCTGTGTGTACGCATCGAACAAGTCGTGCGGGCTGGTACCGAGGCCGATGTACGCCGGGATGTGCCACTTGTGATACTTGAGCACCACGTCGCCTGTGGGGCCGACGATGAAGTTGGTATTGAACCAGCGCCCCGGAAACTCCGGCACTTCCTCCACGACACCGCCGCCGCAGATGTACATATCGTATTCCTTGGCAATGGCGCCAAGTTGGTCGATTTCGGGTCCGGGGATGGTGACGGCCTTGGCCATCTGGTCCGCGATGCCGGACTCGCCCTTGCCCGGCGTGCCGACGCCCTGCAGGAAATATTCCGGCAGCACGGCGAGACGCACGGGCACCTCCCAGAAGTAGCCGACGCCGAAATGGATCAGGTTGCAGACCCGGTCCAGGTTTTTCTGAATGTCGGCCCGGTTCTTTACCACATGAACTTCGGGCTGGATGATTAGAGCCGTATAGAGTTCGACGCGTTTGTTCATGACAACCTCGCAGTTTCCAGTAACAGGTTAAGCAGATGCCCGTGGCCCGATCCCATGTTGACGGACACGCCGTGAATACTTCCATGTAGGCTCGGGTGCCGCTGGCGGAAAACTGCTCCATGCGTTTTCCGCACTTCCGCCGTCCCTGGCGGTCGTCC
>CAYMXG010000287.1:0-2533 GCA_964394115.1 uncultured Enterobacteriaceae bacterium
CCGGCTCAGCCGTCCGTGAATCCCGGCCGGGCGCATCCAGAGAGGATGGTCAGTTTGAGCGGCATTCATTTCGACATTTCCTGGCGGCCGCGCCCGGTCCAGGTCAATGGCTGTAAACGGTGACACCATCATTTGTTGCACCTGCGGCGGACTGACCGCTGCGGCGGGCGTCACGGCATAGTCAGCGATGCCTCGCGTGCGGGTGTCAATGGTCAACTGCTCCACCGCTCCACCGGTATAGGTGCGCTGACGAAGCAGAAATTCTCCGTCCAATCTATCTGAAAAGGTCGAGTGTGCTTGAAGTATTGGCGTCACCAATTGGAAGCTGAATACTCCAATTGAGGTATGTTCTCGACCCTATACGTTGGGCTACATTAGCCCCCTACATGAGGCACCCCAGACCTAAGTACGTCCCTTTTCGCTGCGTGACCGCGTAAATCGCAGGTCATTAGCCCTGGTTCAATATTGGTACTGTCCCCCTAGGAGTTCGGAATGAAAACATTTTCTTCGATAAGAATTCTTTGCCTCACGTTTGTCTCCCTGATTGCCTCTGCCTTTATTAATGCCAATGCAACCAGCCCGGAGAATTTGGAACTCCAGGGCGCTCAGGCAGTCATCGATGCAATAAATGCCGGTGCGCGTGCCGACAATTCCACGGCCGACAGTGGCCCGGCCAGGCTGCTGGAGCAATTGAGCGCATATAGAAAGGACCAGGCTTCAATGTCGAAACATGAGCGTGCCAGAAACTGGGTGGAAATGGCGCTCAGCCTGTCGGATTGGGGACAACCGGAATTTATCGAAGCCTATTCCTCGATTGATCCGGAGACCGGCAACCCCGTCGGTTTCGAGTCACTATTGTATTCCCTGCCCCCGCCTGCCGAATGGGATGCACTGTGGCTTGCCTTCAACAAACTTAATTCAAATGGCATTGCGCCACACTACCTTGCCGGAATCCAGCTACTTCTGGCCGCACTGGCCCCCGAAAAGGGACGGCTTGCAAAAGCCGTGGCGAATTTCAGAACCGTGGCGAATGGCCCATTGGACGAGGAGAAAAAGCGGCAGTTCACGGCATTGCTGCCCACGCTGGAAAAAGTGGTGGCTCTGCGCGCAAATGATCTGAGCCAGGTGTTGCAAATCGTCGAGGCAGAATCGCGTTCCACGGACTCAGACAGGGATGCCGTGGACGTGCCGGACGTAATCAGCATGCTCGGGCATGACAAGGGCATTGCCTGGCTTGAAAATATTGTCGTTAACGCGAAACAATCCACCTCCGTGCCGATTGGAGAGAAAACCCGCCGTGAGGCACAGCGCATTGCATTGGAACGCGTTGGCGATCTGCAGGTCGCGCAATGGGGGCTGATCACCGGCTTTTCGGCTATTCCACTTTTTGAAGCGCTGCGTGCGCGGTTCGCGACCGCCAATTCCTATTCAGATCTATACGGCCCGCGCCGCCAGGCAGAGACTTATTATTTGCTGTCACTGATTGGATCCAACCGGATACCCCAGGCAATGGATCAATTGCGCGCACTATCCCAGGATCGGGAATTTTCCCTTACCTCAAAAATGCTCGATGATCTTGAATCCGCAGGGTACAGCCAGCAGGTGCAGGCATTCCTGCAGGCACTATTGGCGGAGGATCCGGGTGTAAATATCTGGGAGTCCTTCCTGAAGCTGTCCGCCAGAACCGGGAAGGGAGAGCAGGTCGCAGCATTCATAAAGGAGTTGCTCGAAAACAATCGGGCCTCCAAAGTTGCCGCCGGCAATCTTAACGCCCGCTACGCGGAGGCTTTGCTGGCAGTGAACAGGGTCGATGAAGCGTTGCAGGTCCTGGTAGCGTCCATTGACATTGCGGATTCTGAAACACAGGGCGATGTTGGACTGAAACTGGCGCGACTTGGCCTCCTGATTGGCCGTCCTGATCTGGTTACGCTGGGTTTCGACAAGACGCACGCGGCTCTTGTGCAGACTCGTGCACAGGAATCTGCATACTGGAGAACCAGTGTAATAAGCAAATTCATATCGCTCGCGGACGACACAGGACGTCACGCCGAGGCAGAGACATTCCTGCGGGATGAAATGACCGCCATCCAGGATTATTCAGCCAAGATTGCAAAGCTGTCCGGCGACCCCGGAATGGCCCAAGTCTACGTCTCCATGGCACTCAGGCCGTTGGCGACGGAGCTAACTGGGCTCTATGCCGCATCGGAAAAATGGGAAGACGTGGGTCTGTGGTTCAATGGTAATCCCTACTGGGGCGCGGCTGATATTTCCCGGATACTTCATGAAAAGGATGGCAAGGGAAATTCCCTCGGACTTCTGCTCGCACGCGCGCTCGTCGAGACCAACCAGGGTAATGAAGCAAAACCGATACTCAGAAAATTGCTCCGCACCACACCGGGCGACGACAAGGTCTATGAATTATTTAACCGCCTTGATCCTGAGTTGGCGCTCTCGGAATACGAAACTGTGTTTGCCATGGACCAATTCGAAGAACGCCCCATTATCTGGAAGGCCAGCGCGCTGCTGTCAAGGG
>CAYMXG010000287.1:2543-3639 GCA_964394115.1 uncultured Enterobacteriaceae bacterium
AAGGCAGCTCAAGTTGCCATAGAAACTGCGATCTCCATAGATCCGTCTGACGGCGAAGAGGGGCATGGCGACAGGATGCGCGCATATGCCGTTTATGCAGAAGTCTTGGACGCCGGCGGCGACAGGGAAAAGGCGCAACTGATGCGCAATGCGGTGAACGCGATACGCCTGTCGGAAAAAGCGGATGACCATTACGACGCGGGACTGTACACAGAGGCGATCAGGATCTACGAAGAGTCGGTTGCCGCCTTTGATGATGCGTATTGCGTCCAATCGCGGCTGGCGATACAACTCACCAGCCTGGGGCGTTTCCCAGACGCGGCACCGCACTATCAGAAGGCATATTCATTGATGCCGGCAAGTTTTGGCCGCGTAGAAAGCCATTGCTTCCGTTGCGAGAGTGTCTTCGAGGATACAAGGGCGCGAGGCATTGCAGACACGGTATTTGGAGATATGTTGGCGACCGAGCCAACCAATCCCAGAACCCAGTACATGACGGGATATCTGCGTAAAGAGCAGGGGCGCTACCTGGAAGCACTCGGCTTTTTCCAAACGGCTGTGCGCTTTGATCCGTTGTATCTGAACGCGTGGAAGCAAATTGCGGAAGTAGGAACGAAAATATACATCGACGATAAACAGGTGAATGAAGCTGCCATAAACATTCTGGAACTGGACCCGCTCCGGCGCCACAGTGAAGTTGATTACAGTCGAGTCACGGATTTGCCGGCGCTTTGGAATGCCGCGGCTGCTGCTTACGAGCGGTACGTGCAACCGGACGATTCAGTTTACACGTTGCGCGAAAGCGCCAGACTTTTGGAAACAATCGAGCCAGGCAGCACCGGCGCAAAAAGGATCACCGCGCAAATGAATTACCTCGCGCAACAACCCTCTGATATCCGCCACCCCGGACTCGAGATCGCGCAAACAGTGCTGGTACAGAGCGCCATACAGGCCATGCTTGGAGAGCGGCTGAGAATGATAGATTAGTGGCGCTGCCTTGAGGACTCAGGGTAGCCGGTGCCAAACCGGCGCCGGACCTGGGTTATTTGAGCGCCGGGCGTTCCCGCAACACCCCCTCATGTAACTCATACGCCCG
>CAYMXG010000288.1:0-3638 GCA_964394115.1 uncultured Enterobacteriaceae bacterium
CTGCATATCGCAGCCGACACCGGCGTAATGCAGGGCCACCACGACACGCGTTTTCGGAGTAATCGCTGCCGCCACTGAACCCGGATCGATATTCATGGTCACCGGGTCAACGTCCACATATACCAGTCTTGCGCCGGTGCGCGCAAAAGCCGTGGCGGTGGAGGAAAACGCGTAGGAAGGCAGGATCACTTCATCCCCGGAATTCAGGTCACACAGCAACGCCGCCATTTCCAGGGCATGGGTGCAGGACGTGGTGACAAAGGCGCCGTCGACATTGAAATGCTGCCGCAGCCAAGCATTGCAGCGCTGCGACATGGGACCGTCGCCGGAAAATTTTTTCGCCCTGAATACTTCGTCTATGTATCCCTGCTCGTTTCCGGTGATGGTCGGGACGTTGAACGGGATGCGGGGCGACGTGGCAGAACTCATGGCGATCGGATTCCGTTCCGGTTGCTTCAATTTTTGCCGCGGCAAATGCTGCGCACAACATAGGTGGGTTTTTGCATCCCGCCTTCCAGTATTCTCAGCAGGTACTCGCCGATAATCCCCAGGGCAACCAGTATCAGTCCCCCGAACAGCAGATTTATCACCACCAGTGATGCCCATCCCGCCTCGGCAATGCGCCCGGAGAATTTCAGGAAAATAATGACAAACATGGCAAGGAATCCCGTGGCTGCGACCACGCCGCCGATGATCCCGAATGCATGCAGGACCAGGTTCGAATTTCCAATCAACAGATTGGTGAATTGGACAAACCGCCGCATAAAACTGTAGCGACTGCGGCCGTGCCTGCTGGCGTCGTGGTTCAGGACGATGGGATGGAAATCGGAGGTGACGGAAGCCATCAGCGCCGGAAGAAATGGCCGCGGCGATGTCATTTGCAGCATGGCCTCAACCACCTCCCGGCGCAGCGAGACAAATGCGGAGATGCGACAGGGAAGACCGAGGATTATCCGGTCAAAGTGACTTTTGACCCAGCTCCCCAATATGGTCAATGCGTCGTGATTACGCACCGGAAACTGCGCCACGACGATGTCATGATCCCGATGCTCCAGCAGCGCGGGAATATCCTCCGGCCGGTGCTGCAAATCGTCATCCATGATGATTATATTTTGTCCCCGGGCATGCTTAAGCCCGCAAAGCACCGCGGCAATCCGCCCGAAATTCCGCGTCAGCCGTATGACCGTGATGCCCGGATACCCGGCAGACAACGTCCGCAGCGTTTCTCCCGTGCCGGGAGACCTGGAACCATCGTCGATCAGAAGGATCTCGAATGTCGCGCCCGGATGTTTGGCAAAAACAGCGTGTACCCGCTGCGCCAGTTCAACCAATGAATGACTGCTTTCGTAAACCGGCACGACGATGGAGACCGACGGGATCTGTTCCATTAATCATGGCTCCCCGCGGCCGCTGTTTTTGCACTCGCCAAGCCGGGCCCGCACATGCCGCCGTGTCCTCCGTTCAACCGGACCGCTGCGCCAGTATTTCGCAGGCCTTGGCGTAGAAACGATCAATGGTGTTCGCTTCCTTCAGGTCAAATTCTCCGAGGTCGACCCCCAACTTGCCTTCAACCTGCAGCACCATGTCCATGCCATCCAGCGAATCAAGGCCGAAATCCCCGAACGTCTCGGAATCAGAGATGGAGATTTCCTCCAATTCCTTGACCTTCTTAATGGCTTCAATCACAGCCTGCCGGAATTGCTCCCGTTCGATCATCGCCTGTCCCCGGATTCCCGCCGCCATCCGGCAGCAGATCGAATTATACCCGTTGCAGCACCGAACTGCCCCATGACAGACCCACGCCGAACCCGCAAATCAGGATATTCCGTGCTGCCGACGCCAGGTACTGCTCCAGCATGAGCGGGATGGTGGATGACACGGTATTGCCGATCTCCGCGGCGAGAAACGGGGCGCGCGCAGGGTCAATGCCAAGACGCTGCGCCAGATTCTCAACCATGAATTTGCTGCCCTGGTGAAACAGAAACAGGTCGATGTCGGCCAGGTTCATGGCGTTCTTTTCCAGACACTGACGTACCTGGGCCGGAACCTCGGTCATCGAGAACTTGAACACGTTGCTGCCCAGCATCCGCAGCGTACCCGAATCCGCCTGCACTGCAATGGAGTGCCCCATGGCCCCATTGGATGAGAAGACCGATTTGAGGTTGCGAAATACCGGACGGTCGGAAATCAGGGTCGCGGTGGCGGCATCTCCGAACAGGAGTTCGGTATCGTAATCGGAGGGATCCAGCACCTTGCTGTAGGGATCAGCCGTGAATATGACGCCGCACTTGAACCCGTGGCGCTGCATGAAGGCCTCCACCACCGACAGCGAATAGACATAACCGGAACAACCCAGTGAAAGGTCAAACGCTGCAACCGCCCTGCCGAGACCGAGCTTGCCGTGGACAATGGCCGAGGTATGCGGCAAACCGGCGGCATCCGGATTCTGCGTACAGACCACGAGGCAATCTATGGCGGCAGGCGCCAACCCCGTTTTCTCCACCAGCCGTGCAAAGGCCTTTACGCACAGGTCAGAAGTCTCCTCACCCGGCGCCTTTCGCGCCAGTCTCACAAATCCGATTTTCTCGCGAATGAATTCCGCGTCCTTGCCGGCCGCAGCGGCCCGGGCGAGATTGTCCACTCGCGCTGCCGGTATGTAGGATGCAATGGCTTCTATGCCGATCATTGCCATTCACCGAAGACGATCGCCCCCTGCGTTTCACCGGACCGAAGCAACGTTCCCTCGTAGAGCTGTCCGGAGATCCTGCGCCGAAAGCGAATATCGAGCCTGTCATCCGGCCTCGACTTCCATTGCAGCCTGGCAAAGGCAAACCTTCCCTTTCGATCCGGGAACATTCCCTCGAGCAGGAACTTGTAGCCGGCGACAACGCACTCCACTTCGGTAAAACCGGGAAGCCGGCACGGCACCGCAATAACTTCCCCGCTCAACTGGCAATGCCTGCCAATCTCGTCTTCCGCATACGGTTCGGCGCCGACGATACCCTGGGCCGATTCGACCAGGTACAACTTCATGGAGATGTCGGTGTATTTACCGATCACCTTGCCTCCTGCTTGCGGTGCGTGGTCAAGAAAAAACACCTGGCGATCAGTGCGGGCATTGAAATGGAAATCCATATCCACACCACTGGCCCCGGAATCCTTCAGAATCCAGTTGAGCACGGTGGTACTGTGGAGATAGTTCCTGCGCCCCCGGAATTTGAACTCCGACACCTTCACGATTGCCCATGACCAAGGTACGACCTGAGCGAGCGGGCATGTGGCACGGCAAAGTTTCCGGATACGTCGCTGCCAGCAGGCAAATCCTCGATGACGACGGAGCCCAGCCTGATGGTCGAGTTGCTGCCGACCTTTACCGCGTTTGCCACCGCGGCATTGGCCCCGATCCAGGTGCCACTGCCGATGCGTACCCGCCCAAGCAACAGTACCCAGGCCGCGAGGTCGCAATTCTCCCCGACCTGGCAATCGTGGCCGATATTGCAGTGGATGCCGACGTGGACGTCGGACTTGAGCTCGGTAACTTCATTGAAGTTTACCGATCGGGAAACATTGGTCCCGGTGTGCAGGATGCAGTTCGACCCTATGCGTACACCGCCAAAGTGGTGAATGTGCGATTTGCG
>CAYMXG010000289.1:0-3633 GCA_964394115.1 uncultured Enterobacteriaceae bacterium
TGTAGCGGCCATTGAGCGTCGTGGATGACAGCAGGATGGTGCCGTCCTTGCGGATCGCATCCACCAGCCGGCGATTGAAATCATCGGCATCGCCAGTCGCAGGGAGAAAACGGAATGCGAATATGGACAGATCCGGATACGGTCCCACTTCAAACCCCGGCAGTGCCTTGATCCTGTCGTAGGCATAGCGCGTCAGCAGGATCTTCTCGCTCAATGCGGCACGGAACGGCGCCACACCCAGCAACTTCAATGGCAGCCACAGGCGCGGACCGCGGAAGTTGCGCGTCAATTCCGGGCCCAGGTCCGCGGGCGAGACCTCGTCCTCCTCCAGCAAGGTATCCTGCAGGTAACTCGCCGTGTGAAAGTGGGCGCGCTGCAGCAACTTCCCATCGCGGACCAATACCACGGCCAGGCCGAAGGGCGTAAACAGGGCCTTGTGCGCATTCAATATCACCGAGTCAGCGCGGGCGATGCCGGCAAACTTGTCCCGCACCAGGTCGCTGAGGATGAACAGTCCGCCGTAGGCGCCGTCCACCTGGAACCAGAGTTTGTGCCGCTCGGCCACGTCCGCCAACGCGTCAAGCGGGTCCACGCTGCCGAGATCCGTGGTGCCGGCGGAGGCGGCCACCAGCCACGGTCGCAGGCCGGCGGCCAGGTCGGCGCGAATGGCGTCATCCAGTTGGTGCGGATCCATGCGGAATCCCTCATCCATGCCGACGCGCCGGCGCATCGCCTCCTTCATGCCGGCGATGCGCAGGGCCTTGTCCATCGCATGGTGGGTCAGGTCGGTCATGTACACGACACACTTTTCGTAATCGCGGCCCATCAGCCCATGGGCATCGCGGGCGGTGACCACGCTGGACAGTATCGCCGTGCTGCCGCCGGAGAGCATCGCGCCCAGCGCCGTCGCCGGATAGCCGATGACGTCCGACATCCAGCGCAGCAACTGGTTCTCCATGCGCGCCGCGCCGGGGCAACTGGAGAAGTAACCGGCAAACTGGTTGGTGACGGCCGCGAGAAAATCCCCCAGCGCCCCGGGATACAGGCTGCACGGCGGGATGTAGGCCAGGAACCGTGGCGACACGGGACTCAAACCCACATCGGTGACGTTGTCCTTGAACAGGCGCAACACGGCATCGATGTCCATGCCGGTCTCCGTGATGGGCGAGGCATACAGGCCACGGCCCTTGTGTTCGGTCTCAATGAATGCCGGTCGCGTGTCCACGCCTGCGAGAAAGGTCTCGGCAAATTCATTGACGCGGGACAGCAGGTGACTGCGTTCAGCGGCATCCGGTTCGAGGGCCCGGGACTCCGTCGCGAATTGGCGAATGGACGCAGCCAGGTCTCTTTTTTTTCCGGTTTTTTCTGCTGCTGTCACGGTGCTCCACTCCCCTTTCCAGGTTCACGTTCCAAATCACTTTCCGCTATGGCCAGCGCCTGTTCCAGCGACCCCAGGTCCGGCAGGCGATGCGCCAGCGCCAGGGCGAGGCGCGCCAGGAATAATCGCTCACGTTCCGGACCGACGCGGTCCAGCGCGCGCGCAATCAACTCGAATGCGGCCTCAAACTGCCCGTCGGGCAATGTGCCGATCACGATCCGGCCGCCAACGCGGTGCGAAAAGCGAGCCCGACTTCATCGGCATGCAACGCCAGCCACCGCCCACACACGTGCCGGTCGGGCCGCACCAGGTAAAATGTTCCGTCCTGTGCACCAAAGGCCCGGGCCAGGGATCCATCCGGATCGGCTATGCGCATCGGGGCATTGTGCGCAGGTGCGCGGGCAATGACCAGTGGCGTAAAGCGCTCGCTGCCCACGTCCAGTTCAGCAAACAGCGCCGCGGTGGTTGCATTCACATTCCCCGCCGCGGAAAAGTACAAGCCGGTGAAACCCAGGCCGAGGTGATCCAGCAGGAAATCCCCGTTTCCAATTCGATGGTTCATTAACGGCGCACCGGCGGCAGGCCCGCATTGAAATTCGCGGTCACGGTCTGCGCAGCTGGTCAGCGGGCTGTTCCGGTAGGTGTAGGGCTGGCTCTGGCGTGGATTCAGCAACGGGCGCGTGAACTCGTTCCGCACCGCGAGCGAAAGCGCCGCATCGCGCAACAGCTGGTAGCCCCGCGTGGGCGGCGTCATGAAGCGCGTGCTCTTGGCCGCATTCTCGAAGACTTCAAGCGTTGCCCCGCGCCGCTCGGGGGAATAACTGTTCAACAGGGCGTCAGGCGCCCAGCCGCGGATAACGTAGGCCAGCTTCCACGCAGCGTTCATGGCATCCGCAAATCCGGAATTCAGCCCGCGCACGCCGAAGATCGGGACCAGGTGCGCCGCATCACCGATGAACAGCGCGCGCCCGCAACGATAATCATCCAGTGCCAGCGTGTGGGCCTTGTACACGCTCCACCATTCCAGCTCCCAGGACCCGCGTTCGTTGATCATTTCCAGGATTGCGGCCACGCGCTGGCGAACATTCTCCTCGCGCAGCGCAGACTCGTCACTCACTCCATCCTGCAATTGGTAGTCAATGCGCCAGATGTTGTCCGGCTGCCGGTGAATCAGCACGGTTGACCCCGGGTGCGCCGGCGAATCAAAAAAGGCGCGCCGCTCGGTTGGGTAGCCGGACTGCAAATGAACGTCGGCGATGACATAGCGGCCCTCGTAAGCATCGCCCCTGAGTTTCAGGCCCAATGCATTACGCACGACACTGCGGGCGCCATCAGCCGCCAACAGGTATCTGGCCTGCAGCGTGTAATTCCCTGCGGGCGTCTGCACCTCCAGCGTGACTCCGTCCCGGCCCTGGGTAACGCCCGTCACGCGGTTATGCCAGCGCAATTCAACCAGTCCGGCGGCATCGGCGGCATCTGCAAGAAATTTTTCGATGTACTGCTGTTGCAGGTTGTACATGGGGAAAAAGCGCTCATTGGCCGAGTGCGGCATCTGCAGCCGGAACACGGGGTCCGTGCGGTAGTAGGAGGTGCCATGGGTCCAGCCCAGACCCTTGGCCGTAAACCGATCAGCGACGCCCAGTTGTTGCAGTATCTCCAGGCTGTGTCGCGCGATGCAGATGGCGCGGCTGCCGTCGTTGACGGTGCCCTTGTCGTCCAGCACCACGCTCCTGACCCCATGCCGGGCCAATTCCAGCGCCGCGGTCAGTCCCACCGGTCCGGCGCCGACGATGGCCACGGCGTGGCGAACCGTTATGCCGGTTTGCTCCGGTACAGCTCGAAAGGGGTATTGCGGGTAATCGAAGTAAAGGGAGGAGGACTGTCCGGCCGGTCGCATCTATTGATGCCTTGCGCAATGGGTGAACTGTTTTGCCGTCATCCCGGAAACGCCGCAGGCGTTATCCGGGATCCAGGGTCTCTGGAAACGCAGGCAATGTCTCTGGATTCCGGCTCGCGCCTGCTGTGCACGCTTGGCCGGAATGACGGCATTGGCAAGTTCACTATTTATACAAGGCTCAATGATTGCACGCTGTTTCCGATGGGAGAACCGTAAGGGAATGACGTCGCCGATTCGACGCCATGCCGGTGGATCCCGGCATGGCGTAGTGAAGCGTTGTGTCGTTACCCGGGCGGAGCCTGGTCAACCCGCCGGGGACTTGGTGAACAGTGTCTCCTCCGCCGGCTGCCTGACCTTG
>CAYMXG010000290.1:0-3631 GCA_964394115.1 uncultured Enterobacteriaceae bacterium
TCCCTGTACATAAAAAAAGGAAAGGGCAGCGGCCCTCTCCTTTTCCATTTCATGCCTGACGAATGGGGTCAGGTCTTGCAATCATGCAAGCGAACGATCTGAATTGCTGAATTCCACGCAAATGTGCGCTTGCTTGATTGCAAGACCTGACCCCATTCGTCCACTCAGCCGGCGAGGCAGGCTTTCGCCTGGGCAGCAAGCCCGGCAAATGCCTCGCGGTTGAACAATGCCAGATCGGAGAGAACTTTGCGGTCTATTTCGATGCTGGCCTTCTTCAGACCGTTCATGAACCGGCTGTATGACAATCCATGCTCCCGCGCCGCCGCATTGATGCGCGCAATCCATAGCGCGCGAAATTCGCGCTTCTTCACGCGCCGGTCGCGGTACGCATAGACGCCGGCCCGGGTGACCGCCTGGGTCGCCAGCCGGAAGACATTCTTCTTGCGGCCACGGTAGCCCTTGGCCAGATTCAGAATCTTCTTGTGCCGCGCATGCGCGGTCACACCACGTTTTACTCTTGCCATGTTACCTGCTCCGATTTAGTTATCATCCATAAACGGCCATCCTGGCCCTTTATGGATTCGGGAACGAAAAAATGTGATTTTTCGTTCCCTCCGAAATCAACGACTTCCGTCGTCGATTTCGCCGGTGCATCCCTGCACCGGAATTTGAGTCCACCCGCTGCGGGCTGGACTCAAATTACGCGTACGGCAACTGGCGCGCCACGGCCTTCACATCACTAGGATGGAATTCGGCCATGCCGCGCAGATGACGCTTACGCTTGGTGCGTTTCTTGGTGAGAATGTGACTGCGATGGGCCTGCCGGTGCTTCAACTTGCCGGAACCGGTCTTGTTGAAGCGCTTCGCAGCCCCACGCTTGGTTTTTAACTTCGGCATACCGCTACTCCTGCTTCCATAAGTTGATGACTTTAAAATGCCTTGGGGCAATCAACGCTTCGGCGCCAGCAACATCACCATCAGCCGGCCTTCGAGCCGCGCGTGGGATTCTATGATTGCATGCTCCACCAGATCGGACTCGATCCGTTCCAGCATCTTGACGCCCAGTTCCTGGTGCACCATTTCCCGGCCGCGAAACCGCAAGGTAATCTTGACCTTGTCGCCATTGGTCAGGAATCTGATGATGTTCCTCAGCTTGACCTGGTAATCACCCTCCTCGGTACCCGGGCGAAACTTGACCTCCTTGATCTGGATCTGCTTCTGCTTCTTCTTGGCCGCCTGTTTTTTCTTGCTCTGCTCAAACAGGAATTTGCCGAAGTCCATGATGCGGCAGACGGGCGGATCCGCGTTGGGAACCAATTCCACCAAGTCCAGTGCGGCCTCTTCTGCCAGAGTCTGTGCCTCCTGGGTTGTGACGATACCGATCTGCTGGCCATCAACGCCGATCAACCGCACCTGTCGGTACGTGATCTCTTCGTTGAGCTTATTTTGCTTGTCCGCGGCGATAATCTAACCCTCCAAAATGCCGCGGCCGCGGCACGCGATTTCCCGGTTGAGGCGTTCCAGGAACCGGTCCAAGGCCATGGCTCCCAAATCCACACCGTCTCGCGTACGCACGGCCACCGTGCTGTTTTCCGCTTCCCGGGCCCCTATTACCAGCAGGTACGGGACACGCTGCATTGCGTGTTCGCGGATTTTAAGGCCGATTGTCTCGTTTCTCAAGTCTGATTCTGCCCTGAAGCCTTGATTTTTCAGGGTTTCTGCAACAGTCCCCGCCTCCCGGGCTTGTTTTTCCGTGAGACTGAGCACGACGACCTGAACCGGCGCCAGCCACAGCGGCAGCGCACCAGCATGGTGTTCAATGAGCACGCCGATGAATCGCTCGAGGGATCCGAGCACGGCCCGGTGGATCATGACCGGCGTCTGGCGGCTGCCGTCCGCGGCGACATAAGTGGCATCCAGCCGACCCGGCATGGAGAAATCCAGCTGAATGGTGCCCAACTGCCAGACCCGGCCGATGGAATCGCGCAGGGAGAAATCGATCTTCGGGCCATAGAAGGCGCCATCCCCGGGGTTCAGGGTCCATTCCAGCTTGTTGTCATCCAGGGCCTGCCGCAACGCCCCCTCCGCGCGATCCCACAGTTCATCCGCGCCGACCCGCTTCGCCGGCCGCGTGGCCAGGCGCACCTGCACTTCGTCGAAGCCGAAATCCCGGTAAACCTCGTATACCAACCCGATCAGCCCCGCCACCTCGCCCTGGATCTGGTCTTCGGTGCAAAAGATGTGCGCATCGTCCTGGGTGAATCCCCGCACCCGCAACAGGCCATGCAACGCGCCGGAGTGTTCATTCCTGTGGCAGGATCCGAACTCGGACATGCGCAATGGCAGATCCCGGTAACTCTTCAACCCCTGGTTGAAGATCTGGATGTGGGCCGGGCAATTCATCGGCTTGATGGCGAAGTCGCGCTCTTCGGAGCGGGTCATGAACATATCGTCGCCGAACTTGGACATGTGCCCCGACTTCTCCCACAGCACCCGATCGATAATCTGCGGAGTTTTGACCTCCTGATAATTGCGCGCGCGCAACTGGCCGCGGATATAGTTCTCGATCTCCTTGTATATGCGCCAGCCGTGGTCATGCCAGAACACCATGCCCGGCGCTTCCGGCTGAAAGTGAAACAGGTCCATGCGCTTGCCGATCTTGCGGTGATCACGCTTCTCCGCTTCCTCGAGACGGTGCAGGTACTCCTTGAGGGCCTTCTTATCGGTCCAGGCAGTGCCGTAGATCCGCTGCAGCATTTCGTTGCTGGAATCGCCACGCCAGTACGCGCCGGCGACCTTGGTCAGCTTGAAGGCCTTGATGCGCCCGGTGCCCGGTACATGAGGGCCGCGGCACAGATCGGTGAAATCCCCCTGGTTATACAAAGACAAATCCTCAGCGGCCGGAATCGACTCGATGATTTGCGCCTTGTACTCTTCGCCGGCGGCACGGAAAAAATTCACCGCCTCGTCCCGGGGCAGCACGGAACGGCTGATTTTCAGGTCCTGGCGCGCCAGTTCCGTCATGCGCGCCTCGATGCGTTCCAGGTCTTCCGGTGTAAACGGCCGCTCAAAGGCAAAGTCATAGAAGAAACCGTCTTCGATAACCGGCCCGATGGTTACCTGGGCAGTCGGGAACAATTGCTTGACCGCCTGCGCCAGCAGATGGGCACTGGAATGCCGGATGACCTCCAGTCCTTCCGGGTCCCGTTCGGTAATGATGCGCAAACGCGCGTCATCGCTCAGTACATGGGAGGTATCGACCAGGCGTCCGTCTACTTCCGCGGCCAGTGCGGCACGCGCCAGGCCGGGGCCGATGTCGAGCGCGACCTCGTGGACAGTAACCGGTGCTGGATAACTGCGGGTGCTGCCGTCGGGCAGCGATATCTTTGGCATGGTGTACTCCTCTTTTGCCAGTGGTGACCTCTACAAGGGGCCACTTGAATAGGGACGGCTCATACGATGAGCCGGCCCGGGATAAAGTCACAAGTCATAAGTAACAAGTCACAAGTAAAGTCAAAACCCTTGTCGCTTATGGCTTGTCACGTGTGACTATAAAGTTGGTAGGCGCGATTGGATTCGAACCAACGACCCCCACCATGTCAAGGTGGTGCTCTAACCAGCTGAGCTACGC
>CAYMXG010000291.1:0-3608 GCA_964394115.1 uncultured Enterobacteriaceae bacterium
CTGGACGGCGCCATTTACGGGTTTGCCGTGGAGACCGGCATGCACGCGCTGTCGATGATAACCGCGGGGGTCTTCGATCGATTTCCGAAGTTGAAGCTGGTGCTGGGCCACCTGGGCGAGGCGCTGCCGTTCTGGCTCTACCGGCTCGATTACATGCACCAGGCCGGCATCCGCGCCAACCGGTATCCATTCCTCAAGCCCCTGCGCCAGCCGGTTTCTGCCTATCTCCGTGAAAACGTGTATGTCACCACCAGCGGCATGCCCTGGGCCCCGGCGATCCGCTTCTGCCAGGAGGTGCTCGGCGATTCGCATGTGCTATACGCAATGGACTATCCTTATCAGTACGTTGCCGCGGAAGTGGCGGCGTCGGATGAGGTGCCGATGGACGCGGAATGCCGCCGGCGATTTTTCCAGACCAACGCGGAAGCATTATTCGGTCTCGAAGCCCATTAACCGTATTTGTTCATACTCCGCACTTGTGTTCGCCGTTTGTAGAACTATGAGTACCAGTTAATTAGAATGCGCGGGCACTAATTAAGAGCAGCGTTTCAACATTGGGAGGTCATCGGCAGTCATGAGTCATAAAAACCTGGAAGAGCTGTTGCAATCGGTCAAGAATCCGGTGGATTTGGCGCGCAATTCGCAAATTGGGCCGTATGTCTATCCCAAGGTGCAGGCGGAGTTTTCCAACTGGCGGGACGAGCAAAAGTCGTGGCGCGAGACCTGCAGCCTGTTTGACCAGTCCCATCACATGACGGACATGTACCTCAAGGGGCCGGATGCGCTGAAGGTGCTGTCCGCACTCGGCGTAAACAGCTTCAAGGGATTCGAGGTCAACAAGGCCAAGCAGTTCGTCGCGTGCAACTATGACGGCTACGTGATTGGCGATGCCATTCTCTTCTACCTGGACAAGGAGTTGTTCAGCCTGGTCGGGCGCCCTTCGGCGCACAATTGGGTGCAATTCCATTGCGAGACCGGCGGCTACAAGGTCTCGGTGGAGCGCGACGAACGCACCGCGGTCAATCCCAGGGGCCGCAAGCTTTACCGGTACCAGGTGCAGGGCCCCAATGCCAACAAGGTGTTGCAGAAACTCAATGGCGGGCCGCTGCCAGAGATCAAGTTTTTCAACATGGGCGAAATCAACATCGCCGGCCGCAAGGTGCGCGCGCTGCATCACGGTATGTCCGGCGTGCCCGGCCTCGAGATCTGGGGCCCGGCCGCGGAGGGCGACGAGATCAAGGCCGCCATACTGGAAGGCGGCAAGGAATTCGGGATTGTGAATGTGGGCGCACGGACCTATGCCACCAACACCCTCGAGTCGGGCTGGATCCCTTGCCCGCTCCCGGCGGTGTTCACGGGCGAGAAAATGAAGGCGTACCGGCAGTGGCTGCCCGCCAACGGATATGAGGGTACGGGCTCGCTTGCGGGCAGTTATTACAGCAACAATTTCGCCGACTACTACCTGACGCCCTACGATCTCGGCTATGGTCCCTTCGTCAAGTTCGACCATGACTTCCCCGGCAAGGAAGCATTGCAGAAGATGGCGGAGGCGCCGCGCTGGAAAAAGGTGACACTGGCCTGGAACGGCGAGGACGTCACGCGCGCCATCGGCACGATGTTCAAAAAGGGCGACCGGGCCAAGAATATCGACCTGCCGCTGTCAAATTACGGAACCTGGCCGTATGACAAACTCATGATCGGCGGCAAAATGGTCGGGGTCTCCACGTTCTGCGGCTACAGCGTCAATGAACGCTCCATGCTCTCACTGGGAATGGTGGATATCGCGCACAGCAAGCCCGGTACCGAGGTCAAGCTGATCTGGGGCGAGGAAGGCGGCGGATCCGCGAAACCGGTGGTCGAGCGCCATGTGCAGAGCGAGTTCCGGGCCATCGTCAGCCCGGTGCCGTACTCCGAGGTGGCCAGGGAATCGTACGCGGAGGGTTGGCGGACGGCGAAAAACTGAACGGTTCAGCGGCGCGGAGCATCGGTATGTCACTCAAGCTCTATCACGCCGAACCGGTTGCCAATTCGCTGAAGTCCCTGATCCCGCTGAAGGAAAAGGGCATCGAATTTGATAGCGTTTACGTTGACCTGCACAAATTCGACCAGCATGAACCGTGGTTCCTGAAGCTCAATCCCGAGGGACAGGTCCCGGTGCTGGAGCATGACGGGGCGATCATTACCCATACCACCGTCATCAACGAGTATCTCGAGGACGCCTTTCCCGATACGCCGCCGCTGCGCCCCGCCGATCCGCCCGGCAAGGCGCGCATGCGTTACTGGAACAAGTTCATCGATGAGCACGTGATGAATTTCGTCTCCATGTGGGGCTGGCATCGCATGATCGGTGTCATCGCCCGCGGCATCGAGTCGGGTGAATTTGAGCGCCTGGTGGCGCGCATCCCGCTGCATGAACAGCGCGAAAAGTGGCGCACTGCGCGTTCCGGTTTCAGCGCGGCGGACCTGGCCAACGCGACCCGCAAGATTGAAGTCGCGGTGGACAAGGTCGAGGCACAGTTGAAATCAACGCCATGGCTGGCAGGGGACATGTTCACGCTGGCCGATGCCAACTTCTTTTCGCACTGCGGGATGATGCTGGCCCGGATGTTCCCCGAGATCGGCACGCCACAGCGTTGTCCGCGCCTGCTGGACTGGGCCGAACGCATGCGCGCCCGCCCGGGCGTCGCGGCCGCGCTCACGATGCCTGACCGGACCAACCCCGCACTGCGTACCTTCACGGGGCACGTGCGCTGAGCAGGGATCCACGTGGCGCGTTGCCGCCACCCGGATACTGGTCCATCGCGGGTGCCCACATGTCATCCATGAGCAGTAGGAATCCCAACCGGAAGTCCGCCCGTGGCCGCTGATCCGCGCGAATCCCTGTCGAACACACCGATGACCTTGCCGCAGGTCGTGGTCATCGCGGTCACCTTCGGGCTCAACGCACTCGATGGATTTGACGTGCTGTCCATCAGCTTTGCCTCGCCGGGGATCGCGGCGGAGTGGGGCATGGATCGCGCCGGGCTCGGCATCGTTCTGTCCATGGAACTGCTCGGGATGTGCCTGGGTTCGATCCTGCTGGGCGGTGTCGCGGACCGGTGCGGGCGGCGACCGACAATCCTGGGTTGCCTCGCGGTCATGGCGATCGGGATGTTCATGGCGACGGTAGCGCGCGGCATCCTGGAATTGTCGATCTGGCGCGTGATCACCGGCCTGGGGATCGGCGGCATGCTTGCATCCATCAACGCCGTCGCCGCCGAATTTTCCAACCTGCGCTGGCGCCACCTCAGTATCTCGCTGATGGCCATCGGGTATCCGGTTGGCGCGGTCCTTGGCGGTATTGTCGTTGCAATCCTGCTGCGGGAATTTGACTGGCGATCCGTTTTCTATTTCGGCGCGGCGCTGACGGCGCTGTGCATTCCACTGGCGTACTGGTTGCTGCCGGAGTCCGTGCACTGGCTCACGCAAAAACAGCCGCAGGGCGCCTTGCAGCGGGTCAATCGCGTGCTGGCAAGGATGCAGAAGCCGGTCGTCGAGGCGCTTCCCGGCATCACCCACGAAGAGCGCCGGCGATCGCTGTCCGACGTATTCACGCGCGGCTTGCTGGC
>CAYMXG010000292.1:0-3595 GCA_964394115.1 uncultured Enterobacteriaceae bacterium
GGCGGTAAGCCCATGAAATGGCCCTGGAACCGAGCCAGCGGAACGGCTCCGGTTCCCATGATCGCAGGCGGTTGGCGACGACAACATCGCTGAATACCCAGGGCAGGCGCACAAGTTCCGACTCCCGGCCCAGAATCAGATCAGCCATGGTGCGGCCGGCCAGATTCGCTGCGGCCACACCCTCGCCGGTGTAACCGCCGCCCCAGAGGTGACCCCGGGCCCGATCGAAGATCACGTGCGGAGTCATGGCGCGCGCCATGCCGAAGGCCCCGCCCCAACCGTGCGTGATACGCACGCCGCGCAACTGTGGGAACAAATCATGGAGCAAATCAATACGCATGCGAAATTCCGGGTGGTCCAGGGGCCAGGCATCTATCTGCTTCGCACCCAGGTAGTACCTGCCGCGGGCGCCGAAGATCATGCGGCCGTCCGCGGTCCGCTGGCCGTAGGTGATTTGGCGGCTCGTGTCATCGAAGGCCTCGCGGTCAGGCAATCCAATTGAGCGCCATACGGCATCATCCAGTGGTTCGGTTGCGACAATGAGGCTATGGACGGGAATCATATAGGGCCGCAGTTGCGGCAGGCGGTTTGAATAACCTTCCATGGCCGTGACAATCAACGGCGCGGCAACGACACCCCCGGCGGTTAGCGCTTCACCATCCCCAAAAGCCAGCACCGGGGACTTCTCGAACAACGCTACGCCCAGCCGCTCCACTGCGCCGGCAAGGCCGCACACCAGTCGGGCTGGTTGCATTACGGCGCAATGCGGTGAAAAGACCGCTCCGCGCACATCGCGCATGGCGATACGCTCCCGCGCCTCGTCCCGCCCGAGCCAGCGGTAATCGGACTCATCGCAACCATCGGCATGGAGCTTTTGCAAATGCCGCCGCAAGCGCGTTTCCTGCTCCGGGTAGCGGGCGGCGGCATACAGCACACCGCCTTTGTGATAATCGCAATCAATCCCTTCACGGGCGATGACGCGCCCGACTTCGTCCACCATGTCGAAGATCACCCGGTAGCACGCGCGGCGTTCATTGGCTGCAAGCCGGTCGAGATATTTGTGCTGCTGGGCCAGACTGCCGGACACCCAGCCACCGTTGCGGCCAGAGGCGCCGAATCCCGCGGATTCCGCCTCGACAATGACAACGTTTATGGCCGGCGCCCACTGCTTGAGGTAATACGCGGTCCACAGCCCTGTGTACCCCGCGCCGATGATGCACACGTCGGCAGTGATACGACCGTCAAGGCATGGTCGAATTCCGCGCGGCTCAGGTATCGCGTCGGACCAAAGTATGGGGCTGGTACCAATCATGATCCTGGGGTCCCTGGAAGTCGAAAAATCAACGACTATCGAGCCTTGCACAATTGGTGAATATTTTAATCCCGGCTGAATTCCGGGTCGCGGGTCCTGCAGACCCTTGTCCGGAATGACGCGTTCAATGTTCAGGAATTCTGCAAGGCTCATTAATTGATGCATGTCCCCTGCTTTTCATGGATTTTACGAGGCTATTTGCCGGATGTCCCGTAGGCAATGGCACATTCGCGGCTACAATTCAGGATGAGCGCCGGCTGTCGCTTTGTTGCAGAGTCTGACTGACTGGCAGGAGCCAACCGCCGGTGCATTGCACGGCCATGACAAACCCGAGTCTCCCGACCACAACACCGGCGCCCACGGCCCATGACCCCATTGGGTCCGCCGAGGTGATCCGGCTGTTCCCGACGTTTCTCTGGAAGACGCGGCTGCGGCCCGAGCTCATGGCTCGAATAAGTGCCGGCATCCTGGCGAGAATCGATGCGCTGATGCGCGAGGCGGCGCCGATCGAGCCCGGTGCATGCTGGCAGTCGAGCCACGGACTGCATCGTGACGAGGCTCTGGCGGAGCTCATGGGCGCAATCAACCAGGAAGTCAGGGACGTGCTTATGTTCCTGAAAGCGGACGAAGCGCAGTGTCGGGTGACCGGCTGTTGGGCCAATGTCCACGCCCCGGGCGGGTTCCATGCCATGCACAGCCACCCGAACAACTTTCTCTCCGGCGTCTATTACGTACAGTCCCAGGCCGGCGCCGACACGATCAATTTCCACGATCCACGGCCGCAAACCGCGATCATGCGGCCGCCCGTCACCGCGCTCACCGCCTACAACACCGATCAGGTCGTGGTGCAGGTGGCGCCGGGTACCTTGCTGCTGTTCCCGGCCTGGCTGCCGCATTCGGTGGACCGCAATCGCAGCACCGAACAGCGCATCAGCGTGAGTTTCAACGTGATGTTCGACAACTATGCGCAGCGGATGAGTGAGCCGCTATGGGGCGAACCAGATTGACACTTGCAAAATTCCTGAAGCGTCGGCACGTCATTCCGGGCAAGGGTCCGCAAGACCCGCGACCCGGAATTCAGCCGGAATTAAAACGAGCACTGGATTCCGGATAGCTCCCCGGCCTTCGCCGGGGCTGGCGGCTCACTCGCCACTTCCGGAATGACAAGTAACGCCGGTTCCCTACAGGCAACTTTCCTGCGGGACAGCACACTAACTGGTGATATAAGTCTCCAGTTGCTCGATCAGGTACTCCTTCTCGGCCAGAATCGATTTGACCAGATCGCCGATGGAGACAATGCCGACGAGCCGGCCTTCCTCGACGACAGGCAGATGCCGGATGCGCTTTTCCGTCATCAACGACATCCCTGCCTCGACCGTCTGCTCCGGCCGGGCACATATCACTGGCGTTGTCATGATGTCGCGCACCGGTGTGTCTTTCGATGAACGGCCCTGCAGGATGACCTTGCGCGCGTAATCCCGCTCGGAAATGACGCCGACGAGCTTGTCGCCGTCCATCACCATTAGTGCGCCGACTCCCTTGTCCGCCATCATTTTGATGGCGTTGAACACGACATCGCCCGGCGCAATCGACCAGACGTCATGTCCCTTGGATTTCAACAGCTCGCTTATAATAGTCACCTGCTCCCCCCTCATTGCGCTTGCCTGTTACAAACGCGAAATGCGATCCGTTTTGGCCGCCATGATGAAATCGTTCACGTGCAGTCCCTTGATCTTGTGGGTCCACCAACTCACCGTCACCCTGCCCCATTCCGTCAGAATGGCCGGATGATGGCCTTCTGCTTCAGCCAGTTCGCCGATCTTCATCGTAAACAAAAGCGCGTTCTTGAAACCGTCAACCCGGTAGGTCCGAACCAGACGCTCGATGCCGTCCTGTGCGACTATTTCCCAGTCGCGGATCTGGGGCATCAGTTGCCGCTTCTCCTCCGTGGTGACCCTGGGGGCGCCTGCACGGCAGGCCTCACATTTCTGTTCAACGAGCTCAGCCACGCGCCTGCTCCTGGGTGATGCCATCAACCTGACTCTGGGCCGCCACGACATTCGGAAAACCGATACAAGCAGGTATCAACATAGTGGCCTCGCCTCGATTGGCGCCATGATTCTACTGTAGCAAACTCCTGCGCCGATCACCGGGAATTCGGATGCGATTCCAGGGGATTGAACACGGCAAATGCGCTGGTATATCCGTGCAGAAACGTCGTGCCACCAACCGGGCCGATTTCGCCGTTGCAGAAGAACCCGCCCAGGGGAACTGCGCCGAAGC
>CAYMXG010000293.1:0-3592 GCA_964394115.1 uncultured Enterobacteriaceae bacterium
GCAGCAGGCGCAACAAGTCGCCTTCGTGCAGGGCCTGCAGGCTGAGCGACATTTCACTGCTGTAAAGCTGGTAGCGTCCAAGGTTCAGCGGGAAGGACGGGGCGAAAGCTCCCTGCGAGCGAATCTCGTAGTTCAGCGACGGAATGCGCAGGCGCTCGCCGGCGTCGCGCAACGTTTCAATCCAGTTCAGCCGCTCTTCCCGGCCGATGATCCCGCCGTGATACAGGTCCAGGAAGCGCGGAAAATACTTTTTGATCTGCTTTTCTTCTTCATCCACTGCCAGATACTTGCCGCTGACGCCCTGGAACTGGGCGTTGTTGCGCGTAAATTCAAGTTGCTTGGACTTCATCACGGCATGACCGCCGCCCGCCAGCGCGCCGCCGACAACCACGCTCAGCACGAATCCAACCAGCGCGCCGCGCAGTACGCTCCAGTCGATGTCTTCACGTTTCATTGCCAATCCCCAGCACAATTTTCATGGAAAATACCGCCTCGGCCTTCGTGGCCTGGGAACTGCCCTGCAGGTTCGCATCGGAACTGATGTCCAGTGGCAACGACAACACCTGCACATTATGGACCCCTGGAGCCGTGCGCAGGGCGTCCGCCAGGGCGCCTATGGTGACGATGGCCTGGCGAAAATCGCCGTCGAACGGCGCCAGGCGGGCCTTGATCAGCGCAATCTGAAAAATGCGATATGCCGGCGGCTGCGCGACCTGGCTCAATTCCGGGGCGGCCGGGGGCGACTCATCGGCATTTTCACCGCCGCCTTCCAGCTGCGCCTCGGGATTCGTGCTGGCAATCCATTCGATGGAGTCCAGTTGTACCTGCGGGTGCTGCTGCAGTTGGCTGCCGAGCAAAACCATCATCTCGCGCGGCGAAGTCTTGTATTGGCGCAATGTATCCGCCACTTCCACCGCCAGTTGTATGTCGGCGGACTCCACCGGCGTCTTGGGCAGCCGCTCGCGCGCCATTTCATAGCGGGCGGAATAAAACTGGGTCTTGCTGGTGGCCGCGTCGCTGCGCTGCTTCAGGTCCATCGCCGTGATGAAATCCAGCCCGCCCGAGGCCATGCCACCGAAAAGAAATGCACAACCGGCGGCAATCAGCCCATGGCGCATTTTCCGCATGCTGGCGTAGCGCAGGTTCCTGGGAGTGGCATAGGCATTGGCCGGCCTCAGCCGCAATAACTGGTGCGCCAGCAACGGGTCGCTGAAAGGCGCCGCGACCCGGCGCGCGGAACCGGATTTCTGCAGTAGCTCATTCAGATCGACCGCATGATGCCGGATCAGGGCCGAGTCGCGATAGGCGCCACGCACCTCTTCCAGCAATTCGCCGGTGAGCAGGAAGTAGATGTCAATGGGATCTTCCGGCGAGGCCAGCCGCAGGCTGTTCAGGTAGCGCCGGATCTTCTCCACTTCTTCGCGGATGTGCGGACCATAAGGCTCGGTGCCGTAGCGCGGCATGTGTACCAGGCGGCTGATGCGCAATTTGCCCTTCTGGATGAAGGTCTGGCGCAGGCCGCTGATACTCTGCAGGCTGATCAGCAACGCGTTGTCCGCGGCATGCGGCAGCAACGGGACCAGGGCGGCGCTGAACAGCGGCACGCTGGTGACACCGGCCACCGGCACCTTGTGGTCATCCAGCAATTGCATCCAGGGATCCAGCAGCAACGGATTGGTGATGGCGCTCATGAGCACGTTGTCATCCCGCCGCCCTGCGGTCTCGCGCCCCTGCACGCTGTATTGAAAATACGGCGTGTCGCGAAACAGGCGTGCTTTTTTCCTGGTAACGATGGCATCCCGATCTCCGCCAAAGACGTGCGGGATGGTCTCGGCGCGGAATTCCTCCTCGAATATGTCCACCAGCACGTGCAGCGGATAGTTCGGGGACTCGGCCAGGTAACGGGCAAAATGCTCGCGCCCCTGGTTATTGGCGTCAAACAGGAACGAACTGCCCAGGTCGCCCTTGCGCCACTGGTATACGGCCGCTTTCTGCGAACTCAGGAACAGGGCGCGGCGGCGGCTGAATTCAAATCTTGATTTTAGTGATGAGGTCATAAATTGGGCCCAGCACGGACATCATTACCCAGCCGATGATGAGGCCGAGGATCACCGTCATCGTGGGTTCGATCATGGATTGCAGCCGCTCAATGGATTCCTTCACGTCGCGGGTGTAAAAATAGGCGACATTTTCCAGCGATTGCTCGAGCCCGCCGGTACTTTCGCCGACGCGGATCATGCGCAGGATCAACGGTGGAAACAGGCCGGTCGCGGCAAAACTGTCGCTCAGGTTCTTGCCATCGGCGATCTGCTGGCCAACGTTGCGCACCGCGTTTTCAATCACCTTGTTGCCGGCGATGTCCTCGCTGGTGCGGATGCAATCAATGATGGTGATGCCGGAGGCGTACATCATGGCGAAAAATCCCGCCAGCCGCGCGAGGATTATCTTTTCCAGGATGTTCCCCACGACCGGCAACTTCAGCTTCACGCCATCCACCGCCAGGCGGATGCCCGGATTGACGCGCACGCCGATCAAAACCGCGGATACCAGCACGATCGGCGCCAGGATCACCGCGTACCAGTAGTGCACGAAGATGTTGGAGACAAAGATCAGCGCCTTGGTGTGTGCAGGCAGTTCCTGCCCCATGGTCTTGACGAAGGAAACCAGTTGCGGGACCAGGTAGATCATCAGGAAAAACACCACGCCGAGGACCACGGTGCCGACGAATGCCGGATACATGATCAGTTTTTTCGCCATCGAAGCCTGCTCGTCCTGCCATTTCAGGCTCTCGCCCAGGCGCCGGAATACCTCGCCAATGTTACCGGACTGTTCGCCGGCGCGGATCAGGCTGCAGATCACGGTGTCAAACACCCCCGGGAAATCGCCCATCGCCTGGGACAGGGTCTTGCCGCCGGTAATGGACTCGGTCATCGCCGACATCACCTCGCGCAGGCGCGGATTCTCGGTACTGTCGCGCAGGTCCTGCAGGCTGTCGATGATCGGCACTCCGGCGCGTGACGTCTGCTCCATGTGAAAACAGAACAGGATAAGGTCGCGGCGTCTTATCCCGCGCCCTGACACATTCTGGCCGTGGGACTTGAGTTCCTTGCAGTTGACCAGGTCCAGGTTGAGTTTGCGCAGGCGCATCTCCAGGTCGGCGACATTCACTGCGTCCGACTGCCCAACCTGGACGCGACCGTATTGATCAATGGCCTTGTATTGGTAGAAGTCCATGGCGCTATTTCTGCTTCAGTCGCGAGGTGAGGTCCACGACGCGGGAGATCTCTTCCAGACTGGTGGACCCATCCAGCACCCGCTGCGCCCCGGCGTCGGCCAGGGTCTTGAATCCCTTCGATAACGCCATGCGCAGGAATTCACGCGGCGTGCCGCGGCGTGCCAGCAATTCATCCAGATCGGGGTCGAACTTGAGCACCTCGATCACCGCCACGCGGCCCCGGTACCCCTGCTTGTCGCAACTGACGCAACCCTTGGGACGATACAGGGTCTGCTGGCGGTCGGTGACCTTGAGTCCGAGCAATGTGCGCTCCAGGTCCGACATCTCGTGCGCCACCTTGCAATGCTGGCAAAGTTT
>CAYMXG010000294.1:0-3570 GCA_964394115.1 uncultured Enterobacteriaceae bacterium
CCCGCGTACCTGCCACGCCAGTTCATTGTCCACGTTGGCCAGGAATTCTATGTCTCCTCCTGCCTGGAGTGCGATGGGCAGCCCGTCGCGGAACACGACCCGGCCGGCAGCATTGGCAGGAACGCGTTTGCCGGGCAGCACGATCCCGATCAAGTTCAACGGATCGGCGGCCGATATCGCGTGCAACCCGCCGCCGGTGGCATCGCGCTGCCGGCGCAACAGTCCCACCGCCTCCGGCAACGCAAACTGTTCGCCGCTGAAGCCGCCGACAAAGCGGCCGCCGCGGACTTCGCCGCGCGCCTCCATGCGCCGCAGCACATATAACAGTTCACGCCATGGCGGCAGGGACTCGCGATCCAGCAGGCGGCGGAACACGACGCCGTAACGGCGCAACAGCACCTGCGCCAGGTGCTCAAGCACCGGCAGCGGCGTGGTCAGCCAGCTCGAAGGCGCCGCCGTTGCCGCCGCCGCGGTCCTGACCACCGGTACCAGCGACCATCGTCCCGCATCATCAACACTCTCGAAACCGCCACGCCGGCGCTGGCGATAGCCCGGCCGCTTGTGTGCCGGCGCGATCAGTGCGCGCAAGCCGGCAAAGCTGTCGGCCGTGACCAGGCCGTTGGCAGTCAATTCCGCCAGCGCGTCCTCCACCTGCGTGCGCAGCAACCCGCTTTGCTGGACCAGGTCCAGGAAGAATAACGCGCCGCACGTTTGCAGCAACGCCAGTACTTGCTGCGCGGCGGGGCTTGGCCGCATGCGGGCCGGGTCCGGCGGCGGATTCAAACCCAGCCACACCGGGGCGGTGGCGCGGCGGATCAGCACCACCGGCGTGTTGCGCAACACCGTGGTGCGCGCCAGCTTGCCGTCCTCTGCGCTGGTGCGGGCCGGCGCCAGGCGTGCCCACAGGATGCGCCCCGTGCCGCACAGTCGATCGAGCATGCTGCTGGTGTACCCGTGCAGTCGTGCCGGCAGCACGTCGGCCTCCCAGGCGCCCGCCGGAATTTCAAATCCCTCCAGGCGATCCAGGATTGTGGCCAGGGCCGCATCACCTTCGCTGCGCTCGGCACCCAGCCCGTGCCAGGCAAACAGGAAGCGCATGAATTGCTGCGCCGTGACCGGCTCAATCTCGCGCCGCAATGTGGCCAGCGTGGCGCGATGGATGCGCGTCAGCAGCACACGCTCACACCATTCCGTACCTGCCCCGCCGGTGAAGCGTCCGCGCATGGCGAAGCCTTCCTGCTCCAGCGCCCTGAGCGCGGCCTGGGTCTCTCCGGGCGTGGACTGAAAAAATGCCGCCAGGTCGGTATCGGACACGGGTCCGCTGCACTCCAGCCGCGCGCGCAGCAATTCCACCAGCGCGTCCGCACGCGTCCATTCAATGGCTGCGGTCGGTCCCGCCGCCGCAATCTCCGGCGCCAATGTGCCGGCGGCAAATATCGCCCGCACCTGCGCCAACCGCTCGGCGCAGGCCCAATAGCGCGCACCCGCAGCCGTGATCACGGTGGCGCGCCGCTGTTCCATCAACGGCTGCAGATGTTCGTGCCATGCGCCCAGGTTGCGTTCCCCGGCATCCAGTTCAGACTCCTTTACTACGCCGGTCAGCAGCAGCGCATCATGCAACTCCTCCGGGTTTGTGGCGCCGGGCCAGGCGGCGCGGCGCACTTCGGCGATGGCTGCCGGCTCGAGCCGTGCCAGTTCGCCCGCGAGATCCGGATCGGAAAAATTCCGCGCTGCCACGGCCCGCGTGCGGCGCTCTTCAGCGGGGGCATCGTCCAGGAATGCATAGGGCCGCGCAGTCAGGATCTCCTGCGCCAGCGGCGATGGCCCGGCCAGGTCGCGCACATGAACCCGCGCCGCACCTTGTTCCACTGCGCGCAGCAGGGTCTCCAGCCCGGTGACATCCATTACCTGGTGCAGGCAGTCGTAAACGGTCTGATCCACCAGCGGATGCCTGGGGATCTCGCGCTCGCCGGTGAGGTTGTCCTGGCAGGCGAGTTGATCCGGGAACACCACGGCGATCAAATCCTCCGCATCGGTGCGCTGAAACTGCGGCGGCACACGCTTGCCGCCGCTGTTGCGACGGATGGCAAGCGCGATGCTGGCGTTCCAGCGCCAGTGGGTCAGGAACATGGGCACCGCCAGCATGGCCTGGGTCACCACATCGCGCACGGAGTTGGAGTGCAAATAGCGGGTCACGTCTTCGAGCGGAAAGCTGTGGGTCGCGCCAAGGGAGATGACGATGGTGTCCTCAAGCGCCGCCGCCTGCAGCTCGAAGTTGAACTTGCGGCAGAAGCGTTTGCGTAATCCCAGTCCCCAGGCGCGATTCAGGCGTGAACCGAAGCAGGAGTGGATCACCAGGTGCTGATCGCCAGCTTCGTCGAAGAAGCGCTCGAAGACGATGTCCTCCTGCGTGGGGATCAGCCCGAGTGCGGCGCGGGTGGCAGCGAGATACAGCGTCAGTTGCGAGGCTGCCGCGGGCTCCAGCCCCACCGCGGTCATGAGCCATTCCTGGGCCGCGGTTTCCCCCTGCGCGAGGACTTCATTCGCCGTATGGCGCAGTCGTGACACCGCGCGGCTGAGTTCATCGCTGCGGCCCGGCGCTTCCCCGAGCCAGAACGGCATGTTCGGCGGTTGCCCCTTCGCATCCTCCACGCGCAGGCGGCCCTGTTCCACCTTGCGTACACGATAAGAAGTGTTGCCCAGTTGAAACACGTCGCCGGGCAGGCTCTCAAAGGCGAAGTCCTCGTTGACGGTGCCGACCAGGTGCCCGTCCGGCTCCAGCATCACGTCATAATCAAACTGATCCGGGATCGCCCCCGCATTGGTGACCGCCGTGAGCCGCGCGCCGGGCCGGCCGCGCACGATGCCGTTGACGGCATCACGTTGCAGGTAACGGCTGCGCCGCCCGCGGCGCGTGGAAAAGCCGTCGCCGAGCATGTTGAGGACGGCGTCGAATTCAGCGCGCGGCAGGTCCCGGTACGGCCAGGCACGGGTGCAGAGTTGAAACAGGTCGGTTTCCGGCCAGTCCCGGCACGCGACCTCGGCAATAATCTGTTGCGCCAGCACGTCGAGGTGTCCCGGCGGTACCTGCAATTCATCCAGCTCTTCGCGCCGCACCGCATCCAGCAACGCCGCGCATTCCAGCAGTTCGTCCCGCGTCAGCGGAAACAGCCGGCCCTTGGGCGTGCCACCGAGCTGGTGACCGGAACGCCCGACCCGTTGCAGGAACGCAGCAATGGAACGCGGCGACCCGATCTGGCACACCAGGTCGACGTCGCCGATATCGATGCCCAGCTCCAGGGATGCGGTGGCCACCAGCGCCTGCAACTGCCCGCCTTTCAGGCGCTGCTCGGCATCCAGCCGGTGCTCCCGTGCCAGGCTGCCGTGATGGGAGGTGACATTCTCCTCGCCCAGGCGCTCACCCAGATGGCGCGCGAGGCGTTCGGCCATGCGCCGCGTATTGACGAAGATGAGCGTGGTGCGATGCTGGCGCACGAGGTCCGCCAACCGATCATGGACCTCGGTCCAGACTTCGCCGGACATGACTGCCTCCAGCGGCGAGCGCGGCAA
>CAYMXG010000295.1:0-3564 GCA_964394115.1 uncultured Enterobacteriaceae bacterium
CATGTCGAAGCATTTCAGCGAGACATCGCAGACGAAGGAACTGCGCAACAGGCTGCGGACCGTTGCCTACGCCGTCATAACCCCGCTGTTCTTCATTGTCGGCGGTTTGAAGATTTCGCTGCCGCTGATCTATTCCACGTTCGGCCTGTTCGCGATCCTGTTTCTGCTCAAAATGGCCACCAAGTTCGTCGGGGTGTACTTTCTGGCACGACGTTATCTGCCGAAGGGTGAAATCTACGTTACCTTGTTAATGAGCACGGGACTGACCTTCGGGACCATATCGAGCGTATTTGGTCTCAATGCCGGCTATATCAATCAGGTGCAGTACTCGGTACTGGTCGGGGTCGTGGTGGCAAGTGCCGTGATACCGACTTTCATTGCGCAGAAGTGGTTTATGCCGGTACATGCAGAGGACATTGTGGATATCAATGGCACAGATCAATGAATTTTCTGCGCAAAGGTGAACTGTTGGTGGCCGGCGCCAACGTCATCCTCAGTGTCGTGGCCGGGCTGCCGGCTATATGGCTCGGGTTCAACGCCGTGCACCTTCGTGGACACTGAATTTCCAGGTACTGAAAGTCGCGCCTCGCTGCGGCAGCGTGTTGAGCGCGCGCCGCTGCTGTCCCTGGGGTTCCGGCCTTTCTACCTGCTCGCCGCGCTGTTTGCGTTGCTGGCTGTGCCACTTTGGGTCATTTTCTGGCTGGGCGCGGTTGCGCCGGGGACGTACCTGGCCGGGATGGCCTGGCACGGACACGAAATGGTGTTCGGTTTCGCCGCCGCGGTCATCACCGGATTCCTGCTGACGGCGGTGCGCAACTGGACCAGCCTGCCGACCCCGACTGGCGTAATGCTCGCCGGTCTGGCACTGCTCTGGCTGCTGGCGCGCGTACTGATGTTGACGGGTCCGGGTGTCATCGCGGCAATCATTGATGTGGCGATGCTGCCCGCGCTTGGCGTGGCCGTTGGCGTGCCCATCTGGCGCAGCCGCAATACGCGCAACTACAAGATACTGTTGCTGCTGGCAGCGTTGATGGTGCTGAACGTGCTGTTTCACCTGGCGCACCTCAATGTGGTGTCCGCTGCGCTGGAACGAACCGCACTGATGGGGGCATTGGATCTTATTGCAATCCTGATTGCCGTTGTCGGCGGGCGCGTCATCCCTGCGTTCACGGAAAATGCGCTCCCGGCGCTGCGGTTGCAGCGGGTCATGGCGGTGGAGACAGTCGCCGTCGGTGCACTGGTGTTTGTGTTCGTGGCCGGCCTGCTGCGTCCCTGGTTTGCGTTGCCCGGCATTGCGTGGGTCGCGTTACTTGCGCTCGCCGCCGCCGCCCATTTCGCCCGGCTCCTGCTGTGGCAGCCGCTGAAGACGCGCCGCAACCCGCTGTTGTGGATGCTCCCCGCGGCCTACGCGTGGATGCCCGTCGCTCTGATGCTGCGGGCGCTGGCGGAAGCCGGGAAGATTTCTCCCATTGCTGCGACCCATGCGCTGACAATCGGCGCCATGGGCAGCTTGATGGTGGCGATGATGATGCGCAGTGCGCTGGGGCATACGGGCCGGCCGCTGGCCGCGGGGCCGATCGAGTTGGCGGCCTTCCTGCTCGTGCAACTCGCGGCCATGGTGCGCGTGTTCGCCGGCATCCTCTGGCCGGAGTCCTACCAGTTGACGGTAATGGCGTCGGGCGTTCTGTGGTCGCTGGCCCTGGCGCTGTTCCTGGCGCGCTACGCGCCCATGTTGGTGCGGGCGCGAGTCACATAAACAGCATTGCATATCCGGGCCTCAGCCGGACGGCTACGTGACTCCGGCAATGCGCTGATTCATGCGGCGCAGGCGTTCCACCAGCACGCGCATCACGTGGATGGCAAAGAAAGGGTTTTGCTGGATCAAATAGTTGAAGCGCGCGCGATCAATGCGGGCGAGCCGGCATGGCGAGAGTGCGACCACGGTCGCCAATCGCGGTGCATCCTCGATCATCGCCATCTCGCCCAGCAGCGCGCCCGGCTCCGCTGTTTCCACGACCTGGTTGCCTACGCGGATAGCCACGCTCCCCTCCAGCAGCGCGTACATGTCCTGCGCCGCATCGCCTGCGCGAAAGAGTTTCTGTCCCTCGGCCAGGGTGACGGGATTATCGTCATGTCGAAACAGGTCTGCCGGGTTCATGCTGGTTTATTCAGCGCCAGTGACACCTGTTCCAGCAGTTCCTGGATCTGCACTGGTTTCTGCAATAGTTTTTGAATGCCCAAATCCGCAATCTTCTGATCATCGACTGCGGCACTGTAGCCCGTGCACAGGAGAATTGGAAACCGCGGCCGCAGGCCCAGGCAGCGGCTGGCAAGCTCGAGCCCCGTCATGCCCGGCATGGTCTGGTCGGTAATAAGCAAATCAAATGTAGCGGGTGCCTTCGAAAATCGTTCCAGGGCGGCCGCGGCATTGGTTACCGCGGTCACGAGATAGCCCTGCCGGGTCAGGCTTCGATCCAGCAGGCGCGCGACTGCCGGCTCGTCATCAACGACCAGGATATGCCGGTTACGATCCCGCTCCTGCAGGGAAGCGTCGGACGACTGTTGATCCTCATTCAGCGCGTGCGGTCCTGCCGTCGCGTCAAGGAGCGGGAACAGGAGCCGGAATGTACTTCCCACGCCGGGGCGGCTTTCCACCAGCAGGTGTCCACCGTGGTCGTGCGTGATCCCGTGCACCATGGACAGACCCATGCCCGAGCCTTTGCCGATTTCCTTGGTGGTGTAAAACGGCTCGAATATCCGTGACAGCGTCTCTGCATCGATGCCCTGCCCATCATCCGCGATCGACAACTCGGCGAAGGGCCCGTCGATCGCCTCATGACAGGAGGCGCATTCCCGATGCCGGTGTTCGGTCTGCCGCAATGCGATCCTAATCTTGCCCTGGCCGGCCATGGCATCGCGGGCATTGATGCAAAGATTCATCAGCATCTGTTGCACCTGCCCGGCGTCGGCGCTGACATCGCCGGTGCCGGCATCCACGCCCACCTCGATTTCCACGCTCGAAGGCAGGACCGGACGCAGCAGGTGTACGGATTCCTCGATCACGGATGCCAGTGACACCCGTGTGCGCTTGATTTCGAGGCCGCGGCTGAATGCCAGCATGCGCGCCACCAGGTCGCCGGCGCGGCGGCCGGCAGCCCTGATTTCCTCCAGGTACCCTTTCAGCTCCGGGTCGGCGCCAAACCGTTCGAGTCCCAGGTCCGTATAGCCGAGGATGCTCATCAGCAGGTTGTTGAAGTCATGCGCGACGCCGCCAGTCAGCTGGCCGATGGCCTGCATCTTCTGGGCCTGTTGCAGTTGCCGCTGCAACCGTTCCCGCTCGGCCTCCGCCTTCTTCCGATCCGTAATGTCCATGGCATAGCCTTCCATCGCGACCAGGTTCCCCTGTTCGTCGAAAATCCCGGTGCCCTGGTCGGAAATATGGATCTCCGTGCCATCCTTTCTGATCAACCGGTACTCGGAGCGATACGGGCGGTGTTCAAGGGCCGCAGCCCGCATTTCGGTCCGCATGCGCGAAACGTCGTCCGGATGAATTAAATGCCCGAT
>CAYMXG010000296.1:0-3546 GCA_964394115.1 uncultured Enterobacteriaceae bacterium
TTTTCCGGCACGTTCCGGGATATTGCCGATTACCTGGTGGTGCAGGTGCTGGAAAGCCAGCCGGAGATGGTGCGCGAATTCCTGCTGCGCACCTCCGTGCTGCAAAGACTGAACGCGGATCTGTGCCGGAAACTCACCGGCGTCGTGGATTGCCAGCAGATGCTGGAGACGCTCGAGGAACACAACCTGTTCATTGTGCCGCTCGACGTGGAACGGCGCTGGTACCGGTACCATCAATTGTTCCAGGAATTCCTGTTCGGACAACTGCGCCGCCGTTACCCGGGGGAAATCGTGCGCCTGTACGCGCGCGCGGCTGACTGGTTCAGCACGGCGGGATTGCCCGCCGAGGCCGTGGAATACGCATTGCTTTCCGGTGACATCGTCAATGCCGTGCGGCTGGTGGAGTCCCAGGCGCAGGCCGAAATGATGGCGGGCCGGATGCCACGCGTGGATGACTGGGTGAACCGCATCCCGGAGGAACTGCGCCGGTCGCATCCGAAACTGCTGATTGCCCAATGCACCGCACTCTTTCACATGAGCCGTCCGGATCAGGCCGAGGCCACACTGTTCACGCTCGAGGAATGTTTAGCCGCGGCGCCGCCGGATCGGTGGCTGCAGGATCAGATGCGGATACTGCGCGCCGGTATCGCCATCTCCCGGGACGACGTCGACAGCATCCTGCCGCACCTGGCCGCGCCATTCGGCGAGTTGTCCGATTTTGACCAGGGGATAGTCAGTAACATTCGCGGCCACGCACTGGCCGCGCTCGGCCGCTACGAAGAGGCCCAGGCCTCCCTGGCGGAGGCGCGCCGTATTCATGACCGGACCGGGGCCGCCTTCGGCGTGGCATGGTCGGACTGTTTCCAGGGCATGGTGGACCTGGCCAAGGGCAATCTGCATTCATGTTATGCGCGCTTCCTTGATGGCGGTGACGGCATCTCCGACGCCGGGGAAAGGTACGTGACACCGATCTCGTCCATGATGCGCGGCATTGTCCTGTATGAATGGAATCGTCTCGACGAAGCGCTGGAGTTACTCCGGCGCAATTTGCCGCTGATGGAGCAGGTCGGTCACATCAAGGTCCTGGCGCTGAGTTACATCGCGCTGGCGAAGATCCTCGGCGCCCGCGGCGATCTGGTTGGCGCCGCCCGGTATTTCGATTATTGCCGCACGCTTGCCCCGGGACAAGGCGCTCCCGTCAGACGTTTGCGGGCGCTGGTGGAATCGGAACGCGTGCGGTTTCTGATCGCGACCGGACGCATCAACGAGGCGGTCGACATCGCGGCCGCCATGGACATCACGCCGGACGTCGACGCGCAGGCAGCGCCGGACCGGTGGGAGCGGGTTGCCTGCCTCGGCCTGGTAATCCGCGCCCGGCTGCAAATCGCTACCGGCGTTGCCGCGCGCAGCCTGCCGCTGTTGCGGCATCTGAGAAAGCTGGCCGGCGATATGCGACGCCATCGCCGCGTCATTGAATGCCTGATCCTCGAGTCCGCCGCCCATTGGCAGTTGAACGACCGCCGCAGCGCCCATGAGTCCCTGGTCGAGGCGATCAAACTGGCGGCGCCAAATCACGCCTTGCGCATGTTCATCGATGAAGACCCACCCGGCGCGGCGGTTATGGACACCCTCCCCGCCACCTTGCGCGGGATTCCTGCGGCCGCCGCATTCGTAGAAGACCTGCGGCGCGCGCTGCGTACGCAATCATCCGCCAACGGATTCCCGCAGCATGCCGCCGGGACGGACGGCCCTGCCGCACTTTGGGAGTCGTTGAGTCAGCGGGAGATCGAGATTCTGCGGTTGATCGCGGCAGGGCAGCCGAATAACTTCATAGCCCGGAAACTGCACGTCACGGAAAACACCATCAAATGGCACATCAAGAACATCTTCCAGAAGCTCGGAGTCAATAACCGCACGGCGGCTGTTGTGTCAGCACAACAACAGCATCTACTTGCCTGAGTGCCAGCCAACCCTTATTTGCGGTCCCTACCCATTTGGGTAGTGCAACCTTTCCACCACACGTTGTATTGTTCGCCATGGTTACGACCCACCGGACGCAGACCGATTCCCCGAACGATAATTCCAGCGAGGTAATTTCACCGTGAAAAGATCACTTCAGCTTGTCGCCGCCATAGTTGGCCTGTTCATGACGTTCTGGCTCCCGGCCGCATTTGCCGAACTCGAGGAGATTATTGTCACCGCGCAGAAACGCGAGCAGTCCGTGCAGGACGTGGGTCTGACCATTACGGCGTTCGATGAAGAGGCCTATCGGGAGTTTACGCGCGGCACCCTCGACGGCCTCGCTGCCCAGATGAGCAACGTGCAGGCCTACGCGACGAATACGTTCCTGCAATCCGTGCACATCCGCGGCATCGGCTTGAACGAATTCCAGGGCCAGTATGATTCGCCCGTCGCGCAGCACATTGACGAGGTGTACATAGCCAAACCGTGGATGATCGCGCGCCGGCACTATGACGTGCAGCGCGTCGAGGCGCTGAAAGGCCCGCAGGGCACGCTGTTCGGACGCAACACCACCGGCGGTTCCGTGAACTTTTACACCAACGCGCCATCGCAGGAGTTCGACGCGAACCTGGAGTTCGGCATCGACGAGCATGAACGCTACCGTATCGACGGGATGGTCAACGGCGCGCTCTCGGAGAACCTGAGCGGCCGGCTGTCCATGAACACGGAGGTGGGTTCGGGTGGTGCGCAGAAGAATCTGTACACCGGTGACGAACATGGTCAGCCAAACCTGTTCGATCTGCGCGGTCAACTGCTGTGGGAAGGGGAAGACCTCACGGTGCGCGCCCTGGTCCATGGCGGCATCGACAAAGGCGAGAAAGTGGCATGGAAAGGGCCGGGCATATTCAACTTCGGCGCCCCGGGCTATTGCCCCCAGTTGCTGACCGGTGAAGTCATCAAACATCCAGAGACGTGCGCCAAGTTTGGCGGCCTGGCGACCCTGGCCGGGTTCCCGGATGCGGAGTTCGAGCCGGAAGACGCCTTTACCATCAACCAGAACACGCCACCGGCCGTGGACGATACCTTCTACGGCGGTTACCTGAATTGGGAATACGACCTGGGCTGGGCGAAATTGACGTCGATCACCGCGTTTGAATACTACGAACGCATCCACCGTGAGGACAGTCAGACCGATCCATTCAATACCACCAGCACGCATTACTACAATGAGATGAATCAGGTCACCCAGGAACTGCGCCTGGCCGGGGAGCTGGCGGAGCAATGGCGCTACGTGCTGGGCTTCTTCTACGAACATGACGGTCTGGATCAGTCGGACGGTTCCGATCTCAGCGGACAACTAATACCGCTTGGCCTCCCGCCGTTTGCCAACCAGTTCATGGCGCAATTCGAGCAGAAATTCGAATCCATCGCATTATTCGCCCACTCGGAATACGACTTCACCGACACGCTCACCGTCAATGCCGGCCTGCGTGTCACCACGGACCACACGGAAGTCAGCGACGGAATACTCGGTATCGGCAGCCTGCCGCAGGTGGGCGACGAGAAATTCGTGACGCCGTGCAT
>CAYMXG010000297.1:0-1914 GCA_964394115.1 uncultured Enterobacteriaceae bacterium
AGCGCGCGGAACCCGATTCGAGTCGTACACGACGTACGACGAGATTAAGCGGAGCGAATTCCCGGCAACCCGGCATGCCAGTCAATGCCTTGCCTGTTCCTCCCCCTGTGTTGGTCATCAATACGCCGGCGTATACGGCACCGGCACCTGATCAATAGCGCCAAAAATGGATTCGCCCTGGGCATCGAACATCTCGATGCGGATGCGATCCCCGTATTTCATGAATTCGGTCAGCGGCTTGCCGTGGGCTATGGTCTCCAGCGCGCGTACTTCGGCGAGGCAGCAGGAGCCGTCCTTGCTGCCGACATTGGAAACGGTGCCCGAGCCGATGACCGTGCCGGCCATCAATGCGCGCGACCTGGCGGCATGATGAATAAGTTGCGGAAAACTGAAGGTCATGTCCACGCCGGCGTTGGGGCCGCCGATCTTTTTTCCATTCAGCGTGGCGTGCAGCGGCAGGTGCAACTTGCTGCCATCCCAGGCCGGGCCCAGTTCATCGGGCGTCACCACCACCGGGGTGAACGCGGTCCAGGGTTTGGACTGGTAAAAGCCGAACTGTTTGGCCAATTCTGCCGAAACCAGGTTACGCAGGGTTACGTCATTCACCAGCATCAACAGTTTAATGTGCCGGGCTGCACCGTCCACGGACACGCCTGCCGGCACGTCGTCGGTGATAATCGCCACCTCGGCCTCGAAATCGATGCCCCAGTCTTCGCGTTCAACGGGGATGTCATCGCACGGACCGATGAAGGCATCGGAGGCGCCCATGTACATCAGCGGATCGGTCCAGTAGGTATCCGGCATGTCCGCGCCGCGAGCCTTGCGCACCAGTTCCACATGCGTCACGTAGGCGCTGCCGTCGGCCCAGTGGTAACTGCGTGGCAACGGTGCCGCTGCGGCACAGGGATCAAAGCGTGTTTCGCCGCGCACGGCGCCGGCCTGCAAATGCCGGTATGCGGCTTCCAGGCGGGGCGCGAGGGTGGTCCAATCATCCAGCGCGGCCTGCAGCGTGCGGGCAATCGCCGGGACCGGCAACGCGCGCGTCAGGTCGCGGCTGACAACCACCAGTGTGCCGTCACGACCGCCGGACTTGAGGCTGGCAAGTTTCACGCAGGGCTCTTTTTGAAATTAGTTGCAAATGTAACTATACTGGCCGCGGAGTTGCGGTTCAAGCATTGAGGAAACGTTTATGGCCACCATGAAGAAGACACCCTCCGGCGCAAAGCAATCCGCCGGTGAACAGTACCTGTACCAGCCCGGTTTCGGCAACGAGCACGGCTCCGAGGCGCTGCCGGGGGCGCTGCCCATTGGTCAGTTCTCGCCGCAGAAATGTCCTTATGGACTGTATGCGGAGAAGTTCAGCAGCACCGCATTCACCGTGGCCCGCGCCGGCAACCGCCGCACCTGGTTCTATCGCATCCGGCCCTCGGTGGTGCAGGGGGATTTCCGGCGCATTGATGACGGATTGCTGCGCAGCGGACCGATCAACGAGGTGGCCACGCCGCCGAACCAGTTGCGCTGGGATCCGATCCCGATCCCGGCCGCGCCCACGGATTTCGTGCAGGGTATCGTGACCATGGCCGCCAACGGCAACTTGGCCACGCAGCAGGGCATCGGCATCCACGTGTACGCGGCGAATGAGTCCATGCACGGCCGTTATTTCTACAATGCCGACGGCGAGTTGCTGCTGGTGCCGCAGCAGGGCCGGCTCACGGTCTTCACCGAATGCGGCGCGCTCGCGGCCGCGCCCGGCGAGATCCTGATCATCCCGCGCGGCATGAAGTTCCGCGTGGATCTGCCGGACGGGCCGAGCCGCGGCTACGTGTGCGAGAACTACGGCGCGGCTTTCATCCTGCCGGAGCGCGGTCCGGTGGGTTCCGACGGCTACGCCAACAACCGTGATTTCCTCGCGCC
>CAYMXG010000297.1:2014-3539 GCA_964394115.1 uncultured Enterobacteriaceae bacterium
CGCCGGCGTGGCGAACTGCGATTTCGTGATCTTCCCGCCGCGCTGGATGGTGGCGGAGAACACTTTCCGCCCACCCTGGTACCACCGCAACATCATGAGCGAGTTCATGGGTCTTATCCATGGTGTGTACGACGCGAAGGAGGAGGGCTTCGTTCCGGGTGGCGCGAGCCTGCACAACTGCATGTCCGCCCATGGCCCGGACCGTGATGCCTTTGACAAGGCATCCACCGCGACGCTGAAACCCGCGCGTTACGAGGACACCATGGCCTTCATGTTCGAATCGCGTTACGTGATCCAACCCACGCGGTTCGCGCTGGAATGCCCGCAGCGACAGAAGGACTATGTGCAGTGCTGGCAGGGCCTGGACAGCAATTTCACCGGTTGAGGCGAGGATCGGTGATTCCAGCAAATACCCGGCACTGCGACATCCCGGGAACAGGCACCGAGGATGATTGATTGAGCAAAGCTCAGCGCGCACACATTGCCAAACCGGGCAAGTCTTGCGGAGCATTGTTCGACTTGAACGATTTCCTGCCGTACCGGCTCTCCACGCTGACCAACCGGGTCAGTCGCGCATTTTCGACGCTCTATTCCGATCGCTTCGACCTGACCGTGCCTGAGTGGCGCGTCATGGCGGTGCTGGGGCAGGAGCCTGGACTGTCTGCAGATCAGGTTTGCGCCAGGACCGGGAATGACAAGGTGACGGTGAGCCGCGCAATATCGCGATTGCTGGAACACGGGCGGGTGCGGCGTGAGTTTGCCAGCGCCGACCGTCGGCGGTCGGTGCTTGAATTGTCCCCCCGCGGCAGGGATATCCACCGGCAGATTATCCCGCTGGCAAGAAACTACGAGTCCCGCCTCACCGCAGACCTGACAATCGCGGAACGTCAGGGGTTGATCCACTTGCTGGGCCGGCTGACGCCGGACGATGTGTAATCGGGAGCAACGCAAGTGACCTCGCGTGAAACAGTAATGGATTGCCTGCCGGAGCCCGGTGCGCTGTTGGTGGGGCGGGTATGGATGCCGGGGACCCCGGCTGGCCCGTCCGTGATAAGCGTCCATGCCGGGCGTGTATATGATCTCGGTGCGTATTTCCCCACCGTGAGCGAGTTTCTGAACCAGGGGGATCCGGTGGCAGCAGTGCTGCAGGCGCGCGCAAATGCGCCCTCGTCATCCCTGCAATCCGTGCTGGAAACGTCTCCCTGTCTTGGCGGCAGCGGCGCAGCGCCGACGCTGCTGGCGCCTTGCGATCTGCAGGCGATCAAGGCCTGCGGCGTTACCTTCATGACCAGCCTGGTGGAGCGGATCATTGAAGAACGTGCCGGCGGCGATTCACAGCGGGCGGAGCAAATACGGAGCGAGCTGCAGGACGGCATCGGTACGGATCTGCGCGGGATAGTCCCCGGCAGCGCTGCGGCGGCGCAACTCAAGCAGGCGTTGCTGCAGCGGCAGATGTGGTCCCAGTACCTGGAGGTCGCCATCGGGCCCGATGCGGAGGTATTCACGAAGGCGCAGCCCTTGTCCG
>CAYMXG010000298.1:0-3531 GCA_964394115.1 uncultured Enterobacteriaceae bacterium
TCACGAAAGGCGCGACACTATGCGGATCGGTCCCCAGTTTGTCAATTATTCGCCCAGCCTGCCGTTACCGAAATCAACGCGCAACCGGCGCCATTGCGAATCGATGTGATATGCTGCGCGCTGCAAATATCCTTGCGTAAACAATCAGATACCCGACATTTGTTCGAAAACATCGAAGGCCCGCCAATACCGTGACCGGTGGATTACTCAAATCAACGCTGTTGATCAGTGCGAATACGACGCTGTCGCGCATCCTTGGCCTGGTGCGCGACGTGGTCATCGCGCGTTACTTCGGCGCCGGCACCGGCATGGATGCATTTATCGTTGCCTTTCGCATACCAAATTTTTTGCGCCGCCTGTTTGCCGAGGGTGGCTTTTCCCAGGCATTTGTCCCGGTGCTGGCGGAGTATCGCGAGCGTCGGTCCCAAGAGGAAGTGCAGGCCCTGGTGGATCACACCAGCGCGATACTGGGCTTGGCGTTACTGGGCGTGACGGCACTGGGCGTGTTATGTGCGCCGGTCGTTGTGCTGGTATTTGCACCCGGATTTGTCGGAGACGCCGGCAAACAGGAATTGACCGCCGCCTTGTTACGCGTGACCTTTCCGTACATTTTTTTCATCTCGCTGACTGCGCTCGCTGGCGGCATCCTGAATACCTGGCGCAAATTCGGGGTGCCGGCGTTTACGCCCGTGTTCCTGAACCTGTCCATGATTGCGACTGCCATCTGGCTGGCCCCGCGCATGGATCGACCGGTGGAGGCGCTGGCCTGGGGCGTGTTCATCGCCGGCGTGGCGCAACTGCTGTTTCAGATCCCCTTTCTGAGACAATTGCGCCTGTTGCCCCGGCCAAGGCTGGGCCGCGACCGGGAAGGCGTGGGTCGTATACTCAAGCTGATGGTGCCCACCCTGTTTGGCGTGTCGGTGACGCAAATCAACCTGCTGGTGGATACGCAGGTGGCCTCGTTCCTCGTCACCGGCAGCATCTCGTGGTTGTATTACTCGGACCGGCTGGTGGAGTTTCCGCTGGGCGTGTTCGGCATCGCCCTCGCCACGGTCATCATGCCCAGCCTGTCGGCTGAACATGCGCGCAACTCCACCCAGGGGTATGCCGAGACACTGGACTGGGCCTTGCGCTGGGTATTTCTGATTTCGCTACCGGCAGCCGTGGGACTGGCGTTTCTCTCGGCCCCGGCGCTGGCGACGCTGTTCCAGTACCGGGCATTCAGCCCCTACGACGTGGAAATGGCCAGCATCAGCCTGATGGCGTTTGCGGCCGGTCTGCCGGCGTACGTGCTGATCAAGATCCTGGTGTCGGGCACCGTGTCGCGGCAGGATACCCGGACCCCGGTTCGTGCGGGGGTGATAGCGCTGATCAGCAACATCATTTTCATCCTGCTGTTGTACCGCCCCCTGGCCCACGCCGGACTGGCGTTGGCCACGGCAATTTCGTCGTACATCAACGCCGGGATCCTGTATGTGCATTTGCGGCGTCACGGCGGCTTGCAGTTGCAGCCCGGCTGGAATGCCCACCTGTTGCGCATCGCCATCGCGCTCGTGGCCATGCTGCTGGTATTGCAGGTGATATCGGTGCCCTTGGATCAGTGGCTGGCGTGGTCGGCACAGGACCGGATCCTGCGTCTCGCGCTGTGTGTAGCCGGGGGAACGGCCAGCTATTTTGCCGCGTTACGTCTCACCGGCCTGACGTTGCAACAAATGCTCGGGCGTCATTGAACGGAACCCCGACCATGAGATTTTTTCGCCATGTCACCGCTGTCCCGGAGTCGCTGCATCCATCCGCAGTCGCCATCGGCAATTTTGATGGTGTGCATCGCGGCCACCAGGTGGTGATTCAGCAATTGGTGGAGCAGGCCGGCAGACGCGGCATCACGCCCCTGGTCATGGTCTTTGAGCCACAACCCCAGGAGTATTTCCGGCCCCTGCAGGTACCGTCGCGGCTGACGACTTTGCGCGAAAAGGTCGAGGCGCTGCGGCACTGCGGCGTCAACAACATGCTGTGCCTGCGGTTTGACCAGGCACTCGCGCAAACTGAGCCGGAAGAATTCGTACAGAATATTCTGGTGCGCACCCTCGGGGCACGGTTGGTCATAGTCGGGGATGATTTTCGCTTCGGCCACGCCCGACGGGGGGATTTTCAATTGTTGCGCAGCATGGGCAGCAGTCTTGGGTTTGAAATCGAGGCCATGGAGACCGTTTCACTGCATGGACAGCGGATCAGCAGCAGCCGGATCCGGGAATTGCTCGCGGCCGGCGAGGTGGCCGGCGCCGGCGAATTACTGGGGCGTCCTTACTCGATTACCGGGCGCGTGATCCACGGTTGTCAACGCGGACGCGAATTGGGATTCCCGACCGCGAACATGGACGTGCATGATCGGCAACCCCCGGTGCGCGGGATCCATGCAGTTCAGGTTGACGGACTGGGGACGCGGCTGATCGATGGCGTGGCCAGCATCGGCACACGCCCTGTGTTCTCGGGACAGCGGTTGCTGCTGGAGGTGTTCCTGTTTGACTGGAACGCGGAAATTTATGGCCGCCGCCTCAGTGTGCAATTCCGGCAATTTCTGCGGCCGGAAATGAACTTCAACACTGTGGATGATTTGTGCGCCCAGATGGCGCGGGATGTCGAACAGGCGCGCGAAATCCTCGCGGCACGTTAGAAAAGGGTAGGCAGACGAATGAGTCAGTACAAGGATTCCCTGAATTTGCCCAGGACGGACTTCCCGATGAAGGGGAATCTGGCCCAGCGCGAACCGGACATGCTGCGCCGTTGGCAGGAAATGGATCTATACGGGCAATTGCGGCGCCGTCGCGCCGGTCGCCCGCGTTTCATATTGCACGACGGTCCCCCGTACGCCAACGGCGAGATCCACATCGGCCACGCCGTCAACAAGATACTGAAGGACATCATCATCAAGTCACGCGGCCTGGATGGCCTGGACGCGCCATACGTGCCCGGCTGGGATTGCCACGGGCTCCCCATCGAGCACCAGGTTGAGAAGAAACTGGGCAAGCCCGGGGCGGATCGCAAGGCCTTTCGTACTGCCTGTCGCGATTATGCGCGGGCGCAGATCAGCCGGCAAAAGACGGATTTCCAGCGCCTCGGCGTGTTCGGTGACTGGGAGCGTCCCTACCTGACCATGGATTTTGTTACCGAGGCGAACATCATTCGCGCCCTCGGCCGGATGATCACCGCCGGACATCTGGTCAGCGGCGTGAAGCCGGTCTATTGGTGTATTGATTGTGCATCCGCACTGGCCGAGGCGGAGGTCGAATATCAGGACCGCAAGTCCCCGGCCATTGATGTTTGTTTCTCGGTTGTGGACCGGGCCGATGCTGCGCGCAGGTTTGGTCTACCCCTGCCGTTGCCCGCCACTGGCGATCTGTCAGTCGCCATCTGGACCACCACGCCTTGGACGCTGCCGGCGAATCAGTCCGTCACCCTGCACCCGGATTTTCAATACGCGCTGGTTGAATACGGCCGGGCCGGGGAACCCGACTGGCTCATCGTGGCGGA
>CAYMXG010000299.1:0-3504 GCA_964394115.1 uncultured Enterobacteriaceae bacterium
GGCTGGAATGGATTGGCTTTTATCCCAATGCCCAGGTACTGGCGACGCAGTTGCTACTGCTGGCGGGGGCGACCTGGATCTTCGTTATGGATCGCCGCGCCAAAAAAACCGCGTAACCGGTGTTTAGACCTACTATTTCAGGCCGAGTACATCCTGCATGTCATAGAGACCGTGTTCGCGGTCCATCAACCATTGTGCGGCGCGCAGCGCGCCGGCGGCGAAATTCTCGCGGCTGGTGGCACGGTGCGTGATCTCGACGCGCTCGCCGGGGGCGGCAAACAGGACCGTGTGATCGCCAATGATGTCGCCGGCGCGAATGGAGGAAAAACCAATACTCCCCGCTTTGCGCACATCGCTCTGCCCTTCCCGGGTATAAACCGCGCAGGCGCCCAGTTCGCGTCCCAGCGCCCGGGCCGCGACTTCACCGAGGCGTAGTGCCGTGCCGGATGGGGCATCCTTTTTCTGGCGGTGATGGGCCTCGGCGATCTCGACGTCAAAATCCGCACCCAGGGTGCGGGCCGCGAGTTCAGTCAATTTGAAGCACAGGTTGACACCGATGCTCATATTGGGGGCATGCACGATGGCGATGTCCCCGGCCGCGTCGCGCACGGCCGCGGATTGTTCGGCCGTCAACCCGGTGGTGCCGATAACCATGCGCTTGCGCGCGGCGCGGCAGGCCTGCACATTGGCCAGCGTCGCGGCGGGTGCGGAGAAATCCACCAGCACGTCAAACTGCCCGATGACGTCCGCGATGCTGGAAACAATCGTGACCCCGAGCCGCCCGCGCCCGATCAATTCCCCGGCGTCATGACCGACCGCGGGAGATGCCAGGTGTTCAATGGCGGCGGTGACACTGAGTCCGGGCGCAGCCTGGGCCGATTCGATCAGGGCGCGGCCCATGCGTCCGGCGGCACCGGTAATGGCGAGGCGTGTCATGGTCGGGCAGCCTACCCGCCCGCACCCATGTTATCGAAGAATTTTTTCACCCCTTCAAACCAGGTGGTGCCCTGCGGGCGATGATCGCCCTCCCTGCCCTGCATTGAATCCTCAAGTTCCTTCAGCAATTCCCGTTGCCGGCGCGTTAGGTTGACCGGCGTCTCCACCACCACGCGGCACAACAGGTCGCCCTTGTTGGAAGTGCGCACCGAACGCACGCCCTTGCCGCGCAGCCGGAACAATTTTCCGCTCTGGGTCTCCGGCGGGATCTTGAGCTTGACGCGCCCCTCCAGCGTCGGAACCTCCAGTTCACCGCCCAGCGCGGCCGTGCTGATACTGATGGGCACGTCACAATGCAGATTGACGCCGTCGCGCTGGAAAATCTCGTGATCCCTGACATTGACATGGACAAACAGGTCGCCGCTCTGGCCGCTGTTCTCTCCGGCCTCGCCTTCGCCGCTGAGACGAATGCGATCACCGGTATCCACTCCGGGTGGCACTTTTACCGAGATGGTCCGGGTGTCCCGCATCCGTCCCTGGCCGCGGCAGTTGGTGCAGGGATCGGAAATGATCTTGCCGCTCCCCCGGCACTGCGGGCAGGTCTGTTGCACGGTGAAGAAACCCTGCTGCATACGCACCTGCCCATGACCGGAACAGGTTGTGCATTTTGTCGGCGTGCTTCCGGCCTTGGCGCCGGAGCCGTTGCAGACGTGACAACGCACCAGCCGCGGCACGCGGATCTTGATGGTGGTGCCACCGACGGCTTCCTCCAGGCTCAACTCCAGGTCATAACGCAAATCGCTGCCACGAAAGGCGCGATCCCCGCCACGCTGTCCGCCCGCGCCGAAGATGTCCCCGAAGACGCTGTCGAAAATATCTCCCAGTCCGGCGCCGCCGAACCCCTGCTGGCCGGCATTGCCGCGGCCGGCAGCGGCTGCATCCACGCCGGCATGCCCGAATTGATCGTAGGCCGCGCGCTTGCGCTCATCGGAGAGGATGTCGTATGCCTCCTTGGCTTCCTTGAATTTCGCCTCTGAGTCCTTGTCATCCGGATTGCGATCCGGATGAAACTTCATGGCCAGGCGGCGATAGGCCTTCTTCAGGTCCGCCTCGGGGGCTCCGCGCGCAACGCCCAGTACCTCGTAGTAATCCCGTTTGTTGGCCATGACCCGTTTTCAGGTTTTCACAGACGCAAGAACGCGGCGGCAGGGATTCACGACCCCTGCCGTCCGTTTGCTGCCGTACTCCATTTCACATTCAGTGATTGGTATTCCCTCCAATCACTTCCATTTACATCCTGTTATTCGCTTTTATCTTTTCACTTGTAGCCTATAGCTTGTCGCTTATAGCTGATATTCAGTGCTTCTTGCCGTCATCCACTTCCTCAAATTCCGCATCCACCACATTCTCGCCGCCATTGCCACCTTCATTCTGCTGGCCGTGCGGCTGCGCGCCTGCGCCTGCCTGGCCCTGCTGCTGCGCGCCGGCCTGTTCCTTGTAGATGCGCTCCGCCAGCTTGCCGGCAACGGCGCCAAGCTTTTGCGTCAATTCCTCGATGCGTGACTTGTCGTCACCGCGCATGGCTTCTTCCAGGTCCTTGATGGCGGCTTCGGCGTCCGCTTTCTCGCCTGCCTCCACCTTGTCACCCAGTTCCGCCAGGGACTTGCGCGCGGCGTGCATCAGATTGTCCGCGGCGTTGCGCACCTCAACCAGTTCCCGCGCCTTGCGATCCTCTTCGGCATGGGCCTCGGCATCCTTGACCATGCGCTTAATTTCGTCTTCCGTGAGCCCGCTCGAGGCCTTGATGATGATGGACTGCTGCTTGCCGGTGGCCTTGTCCTTGGCGGACACATTCAGGATACCGTTGGCGTCAATATCAAACGCGACCTCCACCTGCGGTACGCCACGCGGGGCCGGAGGAATGTCGGCCAGGTCGAAACGACCGAGGGATTTGTTGCCCGAGGCCATTTCGCGCTCGCCCTGCAGCACATGCACCGTCACTGCGGTCTGGTGGTCTTCAGCCGTGGAGAACACCTGCTGCGCCTTGGTCGGGATGGTCGTGTTCTTGTCGATGAGCTTGGTCATCACGCCGCCCAGGGTTTCAATGCCCAGGGACAATGGCGTGACGTCCAGCAGCAGCACATCCTTGACGTCGCCGCCCAGCACACCGGCCTGGATGGCGGCGCCCACCGCCACCGCCTCATCCGGGTTCACATCCTTGCGTGGCTCCTTGCCGAAGAAATTCTTCACCGTCTCCTGCACCTTGGGCATACGCGTCTGCCCGCCGACCAGGATCACCTCGTTGATATCGGCGGCGCCCAGGCCCGCGTCCTGCAAGGCAATGCGGCAGGGTTCCACGGTGCGCTGGATCAATTCCTCAACCAGCGATTCGAGCTTGGCCCGCGACAGCTTGATGTTCAGGTGCTTGGGCCCGCTCTTGTCCGCGGTCACGTAGGGCAGATTGACGTCGGTCTGCTGCGATGAAGACAACTCGATCTTCGCCTTCTCGGCCGCATCCTTCAGGCGCTGCAACGCCAGCGCATCGGTATGCAGGTCGATACCACTGTC
>CAYMXG010000300.1:0-3504 GCA_964394115.1 uncultured Enterobacteriaceae bacterium
AGTTCACCATCTGTATAGCATAGGCAAGTGGCAGGCCGACCGTGCCAAAGCGCGGCAACAGCCGTCGCACCTGCAGCGCCGGCCTGAACCTGAGACTGGCCAGCGCACTCACGAGTAGCACGGCGACCAGGAAGGCAAAGACCTGGTAGGCGAGTGTCTGACGCGTGTTCACGCCGAAGATCCCGGCGGCGACCGTGGCGCTCAACAGCGCCAGACCGGTCGGCGTGAAGTGTTGCCGGAGCCACTGGCTGAGCCGGTACAGGGTTTTGAAGTTGAGGTATAGCAGTTTGCGGATCATAAAAAGTTACAAGTTATAAGTTACAAGTCAAAAGTGGCGAGTGAAGATTTGTTGTGCCCGGGTTGCCCTGATCGGTGCCGTGCAGGGTGGATTCCTTGTGACTTGTAACTTTCTTTCAAGTCGGCACCGGCACGGCGCGCAGCACACTCTCCACCACGCCAGTTGCGGTAGCCCCGGCGAAGCGCGCCTGGGAGTCGAGCATCAGGCGATGGGTGAGCACCGGCGCTGCGATCTCCTGGATGTGATCGGGCGTGACGAATTGCATGCCGTCAAACAAGGCCAGCGCCTGGGATGCCTTCATCAGCGCCAGTGAGGCGCGTGGGCTGGCACCGTTCAATACGCCGGGCTCGGCCCGCGTGGCCCGGATCAACGCCACGATGTAATTCTTCAGTTCCTCGCTGATACGTACGTCGGCCACCTGCTGCCGCAGCGCCACCACGTGATCCCGCGTCACACAGGGCGCCAGCGCATCCAGTGGATGGGAATGCGTCTGCTCGGACAGTATGGCGACCTCCTGTTCCGCCTCGACGTAGCCAAGGTGGAAGCGCATGGCGAAGCGATCCATCTGCGCCTCGGGTAATGGATAGGTGCCATGAAATTCGATGGGGTTCTGGGTGGCGATGACAAAAAACAATGCATCCAATGGATGGTTGACGCCGTCGATACTGACCTGTGATTCCGCCATGGCCTCCAGCAGCGCCGATTGCGTGCGCGGCGACGCGCGATTGATCTCATCCGCCAGCAGGATGTTGGTGAAGATGGGCCCGCGGTGAAAATGAAAGTTCTGTACCCGTTGATCGAAAATCGACACGCCGAGGATATCCGTCGGCAGCAGGTCGGGCGTGAACTGGACACGCTGATACCGGGCGTCAATGGAGCGGGCCAGCGCCTTGGCCAGCGTGGTCTTGCCCGTGCCTGGGACGTCCTCCAGGAGTACGTGCCCGCCACTGATGAATGCCGCCAACAAGCGCCGGATGGCCTGATCCTGCCCTTTGATGACGCGGCGGATGTTCGCGGCGATGGCCTGGTAGATGTCCGCACCTTGCATGGGGTATTCCCGCTGATAGTAGAATCCGGCGGCCATTCTAACTAAAGGGGAGAATCCGATGTTTGAAAACCGGGCGGTAACCAGCGTTGCCATTGAAGATTCCCTGGCGCGGCGTTGGAGCGGACGGGCCTATGACCCGGCGCGTCCAATTTCCCGGCCGCAACTGCTGGCATTGCTCGAGGCGGCTCGTTGGGCGCCTTCCTGCTACGGCGACCAACCCTGGCGCTACTTGGTGTGGGATCGGATGCAGGATGCCGGCAACTGGCAGCGGGCCTTCGCCTGTCTCGGGGAATTCAACCAGGGCTGGGCCGGCAAGGCGCCGGTGCTGATGCTGGCGCTGGCGGACACGCAGTTCAATCACAACAACCAGCCCAACCGCTGGGGCGCGTACGACGCCGGAGCGGCGAGCATGAGCCTGTGTGTCCAGGCTGCGGCATTTGGCATCATGGTGCACCAGATGGGCGGTTTTGATGCGCAAAAAGTGCAAATGGAATTTGCGATCCCGGAGCGATTCACGCCCATGGCCATGATCGCGGTGGGCTACCAACTCGCAAAGGCGGACATCCCGGCAGACATGCGCGAACGGGAGTTTGCCGCAAGACAGCGTCGCTCGCTGGGCGAGGTGGTGTTCAGCGGCGGGGGGGGTAAAGCCATGGCGTAATGACCGAACGCCCGTTGTCAGGCATTGTCGTACGCTCGTTGCACGGCAGCCATGTCAATCTGAGTCATCTTCATCATCTGCCACGACACACCGAACCTGTCTGTCAGCCATCCGCATTGGCCTTTTTGCCCGCCGTCGGAAAGCTTGTGCCACAGGGTGTCGGCTACTTCCTGGGAGTCGCAGTAGGCCACGAGCGAGATGGCCGGCGAGAACTTGAAGTGCGGGCCGCCGTTCAACGCCAGGTACTCGGTTCCATCGAGCATGAACTGAACGGTCAAGACCGAGCCCGCAGGGCGCGGTGCACCTTCAAGATAGTACTTCGTGTCCAGGATGCGGGAATTCGGGAACAGGCTCGTGTAAAAGGCGGCTGCTTCCTGGGCCTGGTCGTCAAACCAAAGGCAGGTGCTGACTGTTTGCATATGCAGGTGCTCCCGGGGGTGGCGTGATTTGGCTTGAGGGACTTGAACGATTGTCCGTATTTCCACTATGACCACCAGCCCAGCGAGACCAGCAGCCAGAGCAGTCCGGCCAGCAGCACCCCATTGATACCCAATGCGGACCGGGCCAGCCATGAGCGACCATCGGCGCGCCAGGCGAGTCCGCCCAGCAAGATGCCCGTCAGGAGCAACACCAGCGCCCAGCTGAGCAGGAAGCCCAGGGCATTGAACCCAGTGAAGTCGTCGTGGAACGTGAATACTCTCAAGCGCGCCAGGAGCATCAGCACGGGCACGCCCGCTGCCGCAACGAGCGACAGTATTGCGAGAAGCAGTGCGCGTGGGCTATTCAATTGGCAATCCGCAGAGATGGTTGTAGCGGGAGGTTTTTCCTGCCGCAAAACGGCTCGCTTCACGCGCGCGGGGACCGCGTCGCTTGGAAGCGGTGGTTATGTTGCAGTTCGGATCTTGCTAGTATGTCCATTCTGACATACACTCGAAACCCATGAGCCCGAAGGACCGGCCGCTCGTCTGGCTGCATGGCGAAGTGAAATCTCCGCCATTCTCGCGCGCAGCGAGGGTCGAGGCCGGATATCTGCTGCGCAGGCTACAGCGAGGCGACACATTGACACTGCCACAATCGCGGCCGATGCCCGGCGTCGACGCTAGGTGCCACGAATTACGAATAGGCGATGCGGGTGTCACTTGGCGCATCCTGTACCGGATTGACCCAGATGCAATTGTCATCGCAGAAGTATTTCCAAAGAAGACAGCGCAGACGCCGCAAGCTGTAATCGAGACTGCCAAGAGAAGACTGAAGGAGTACGACAATGCGTGATGCAAAGCGAAAGCGACTAGAGTCCAAAGGCTGGAAAATTGGTACTGCGAAGGATTTTCTTGGGCTTTCACCGGAAGAGTCCGTATTCATCGAAATGAAACTGGACCTGGCAGATAGTCTCCGCACGCATCGCGAAGACCTGAACCTCACGCAAGTCGAACTCGCCAAGCTTGTAAAGTCGAGCCAATCAAGGGTTGCAAAAATGGAGGCCGGGGACCCTTCCGT
>CAYMXG010000301.1:0-3487 GCA_964394115.1 uncultured Enterobacteriaceae bacterium
GTAGGGCCGGCCGCTCCGGACATCCTGTCCTCGGCTCTGGCTCCTGCTTCGCTCTACCGCCTACATCCCTGTAGGCGTCCCGCGGCATACCCCACATCCTGTGGGTAGCTTCAGCCGGCCGGGATATTCAGTTGGCGGGCTGAAGCCCGCCCTGCACAAGCTCCGTACTGAAACCAGAGAATGAACCCGTGCGCTTCGGCGTCCGTCTGATACAGCACCTGGGGTCACCCCGGGACATTGTCGAACTGGGAATCCTCGCCGACCGGGCCGGATTCGATCACGCCTGGTTCCCCAGCGACAAGTTCATGTATCACGCCTGGGCCATCATCGGCGCACTGGCAGAACACACCCGCAATATCACCATCGGCCCGAACGGGAGCGAACCCTATTCCGTGTCGCCCGGCGAGACCGCGACGTTCATGGCCACGCTGGACCATCTGAGTGGAGGACGCACGGCGCTGGGTTTCGGCATGCACACGGAGAAAATGATCGAGTGGCTGGGGATCCACGTTTCGGATCGCGTCACCCGCGTGCGCGAGGCAGTAGGACTCATGCGCCGCATCTGGGCAGGCGAGGTGGTGGAGTTCAACGGGCGCGAGTTCCACTGGTCGGATCAGTGCTATCTGCGGTTTACGCCGGTGCGAAAGAACATCCCGATTTACATTTCCGGCTTTGCCGTGGATGACCTGGCCATGAGTGGCGAGTTGGGGGACGGCAGCCTGCCGATGATCACGCCCCCCGAATCCGCGCCGCTGATGGTGGAGCGGGTGCGGGCGGGAATGCGTGCCGCCGGCCGGCGCGACGGGGAAGTGGACATTTGCGGGTGTGGCTGGTTTTCCGTCAGTGATAACGGAAAGGGATGTGACACGGATGCGCTGAAGGACATCGTGGCTTATTTCGGCAACTACCTGGATGCAGAGGCCCTGGCAACGGCGGGGTTGAGCCAGGGGGACTTTGCGGACACTGCCCGCCTGGTTTCCGAGCGGCGCTACGCACAGGCCCGGGCCCAGGTAACTCCCGCCATGCTCCAACTGGCCATTGCCGGGGACCCACGCAGCATCATTCACAGGATCGAAGCGCTGGCTGCCGCGGGCATCACGCAGGTATCCGTGGGCGGTCCCCTTGGACCGGATCCACGCGAAGCCATCCGCCTGTTCGGCGCAGAAATCATTCCGTACTTTCGGAACTGAGTGTGAGCTTCCCCCGTGGCTGGTGGATGGTGGCGGCAAGCGGCGCCGGCTTGTCCACCAACCCGGGACAATTTGCCTACGGTGCGCTGGGCGTGTTCATGTTGCCGCTGATCCATGAATTCGGCTGGAGCCGTACGGATGTCAGCCTGGCGCTGACCGCGTTTACCGTGGCATTGGCCCTGGCATTGCCGTTCGTGGGACGGTGCGTGGACCGGTACGGCGGAAGGCGCGTCCTGTTTCCCTCGACCATCGTTTTCGGCGTATTGCTGCTGGCGATTCCGCTGACCGTTGCCAAGGCATGGCACCTGTGGCTGCTTTTCACATTGATTGGTTCGCTGGCGGCCGGCGCCAATGCCTTGCCCTATTTGCGCATCCTCGGCGCCTGGTTTGATCGCCGCCGCGGTCTGGCGTTCGGATTGGCCATGGCCGGTGGCGGACTGGGTTACACCTATGTGCCGCCGCTGCTGCAGTGGCTGATCGGGCAATGGGGCTGGCGCTCGGGGTATGTGGTGCTGGGCGCCATGGTGCTTTTGATCGCGGCCCCCATTGCCGGCCTGGTGTTGCGCGACACGCCGGAAGAAGTGGGACTGCATCCGGATGGAGATCCGGTTCCTGTGCAGAAGGCGGATGATCCAGGGGCAGGATCGGAGCAGTCGGCCGGGGCAGGTCGCGGTACCTTCCTGTTGTTGTTTCTGACGTTCAGCCTGCTGACGTTGTGTCTGTACGGGCTGCTCGCGCATCTCGTTCCCATGCTGGTGGATCGGGGGATCGCGCCCGACGACGCGGCCTGGGCGGCCGCATTGCTGGGCATTGCCATCCTGTTCTCCCGTGCCGGGGTGGGCTATCTGATTGATCGCTGGTTCGCTCCACGCGTGGCAGCGGTTTGTTTCGTGTTATCTGCGGCAGGGCTGGCATGGTTCGCAGCCGGCGCCGCCGACAGAATCTCCGTCGGCCTCGCCACCTGCCTGGTGGGGTTGAGCATCGGCGCGGAGATTGACCTGCTGGCCTTTCTCACGTCACGCTATTTCGGCCTGCGGCGGTTTGGAACATTTTATGGCGTCATGTTTGCGGGCTTCCTGCTCGGCGCCGCGCCCGGCCCGGTCGTCTATGGCGCGGTGTTCGACGCCGTTGGCAATTACGATCTGGCCTTGACCGGGGCGGCCAGTCTGCTGGGGGTCGCCGCGCTGGTCATGCTGATATTGCCGGAATACAGGAGTGATCGCGGTGCCCGACGCTAACGCCATCACCATCCGCGGGTTGAATAAGTGGTACGGCGACTTTCACGTGCTTAAGAACGTGGACCTGACCGTCCAGCGCGGTGAAAAGGTGGTCATCTGCGGCCCGTCCGGGTCCGGCAAGTCCACGTTGATCCGCTGCATCAATGGCCTGGAGGATCACCAAACCGGCATGGTCCGGGTGGGTGACAAGGAATTGAAGGGCGCGGCCGACCTGCGGGCGATCCGGGCGGATGTGGGCATGGTGTTCCAGCAATTCAACCTGTTCCCGCACCTGTCCGTGCTGGAAAATCTGACGCTGGCGCCGGTCTGGGTCCGTGGGCAGGCCGGACGCACGGCCGAGGACCTCGCGCGTTCGTATTTGCGCCGCGTGCGCATGGAGGAATTCGCGGACAAATTCCCCGCACAATTGTCCGGAGGTCAGCAACAGCGCGTCGCCATTGCCCGCGCCCTGTGCATGGAGCCGCAGATCATGTTGTTCGATGAGCCTACATCCGCCCTGGATCCGGAAATGATTGGGGAAGTGCTGGAAACCATGAAGAGCCTGGCCGAGTCCGGCATGACCATGGTGTGTGTCACCCATGAGATGGGTTTTGCGCGCGAGGTGGCGCACCGGATCGTGTTCATGGACGGCGGACAGATTGTCGAGGAAAACGGCGCCGCGGATTTTTTCGCGCAGCCCCGATCCGAGCGGCTGCGGACCTTTTTGGGGCAGATACTGCGGCATTGAATCCGGGCCTGCGGCGCTTCGTTGCGCAGACGCTACAAATTCCTGTACATGAGCTGGAAATCGGCCCGCGCAGGAGTTGATGGTTTAAACCTAAACTTCTTGACAGCCCCCTTGGCCTAAGGCTTAAATGCCCGCGTCAGTTAGTCAAATTAGCCAATAAATCACAGGGGAAACATCACCATGAGCACCCGAATTCTCACTGCATCCATACTCGCACTGGTCACGGCTTTGCCGGTACTGGCTCAGGACAGCGGCGGCCTGGAAGAAGTTGTCGTAACAGCACAACGCCGCGAGCAGAACCTGCAGGACATCCCGGTCAGCGTTTCCGCATT
>CAYMXG010000302.1:0-3469 GCA_964394115.1 uncultured Enterobacteriaceae bacterium
GGCTTCCACGTCCAAAACGGTCATCTCCAATGATTGCCGATGAACTGATTGCCGCACGGGGACCACCCGGGTCGCGCGGCACGTCCGGCATTATATGCTTGGCCCGGGTCCCGATAGCGAAGCATCACGCCGGCTCCCCGTCATCGCAAGAAATCGTGCAACCTTATGTATTTAATATAAAAAACTCCGCCAACGTCAAATCAATACCAGGGTCGCGATGCCCAGGAATAACAAAAATCCCATGCTGTCAGTCAGGGCTGTCAATAACACACTGCTTCCCATGACCGGATCCCGGCCCAGGTAGTGCAGGGCCGCCGGAACTGACACTCCCGCCAACGCCGCGACGCAAAAATTACCGACCATCGCCGCCAGCATCACCAGCGCGAGCCGCAACTCTCCATACAGCAACAGTGTCACCAGGCCCATCCCACAGCCCCAGATGAATCCGTTTATAACACCGATCTGCAGTTCCTTGGAGAGAAAGCGGCGCAGGTTGTCCGGGGTGATCTGTTGCAATGCGATGCCTCTGATCATCAGTGCGACAGTCTGGTTGCCGGTGTTGCCACCGATGCTGGCCACGATCGGCATCAGCGCTGCCAGTGCAACAAACTGATGAATCGTGGATTCAAACATTCCAATCACGCGCGATGCGACGAACGCCGTGGTCAGGTTGAGGCCGAGCCAGAACCACCGGTTGCGCGCACTCATGACCACCGGGGCGAACAGGTCCTCGTCGCCGCTCAACCCCACCTGGCTCAGACGTTCCTTCTGTGCCATCTCGTCCTTGAAATCCACTATGCGGTCGATCTTGACCACGCCCACCAGTTGCCCATGACTGTTCATGACCGGGGCGCTGATCAGGTCGTAGCGCTCAAAGGCGCCGAGTGCCTCCCGGGCGGAATCGTCGGTATGGAACGCCACTGCCTCGCGGTCATGCCGGTCGCGGACCAGCGCCGCCGGGTCGCTGCGCATCAGTTCGCGCACCGCGAGCACGCCGCTCAGCCCGCCGTCCTGATTGACGACAAATATCTGGTTGAAATTCTCCGGCAGGGAGGGATTGCGGCGCAGGCTTTGCAGCACTTCGTCCATGGTCATATCCTCCCGCACGGTAACCATGTCGAATTCCATCAGCGAGCCGACGCTGTCGCGCGGGAACAAAAGGGCCGACTGCACCTCCTTGCGATTGTCCCGATCGAGCGCGTTCAGCACATCCAGGGCCGCCTCGCGCGGCAACATCGGCACCAGCGCCGCCACCGCGGAACGGTCGAGAGAGGCCGCCATGCTGAGAATTTCCTCATGACCCATGACGCCGATTAGCGCCTCTCGCACCGGGTCGGCCAGTTCCAGCAGGATGGCGCCACGCTCCTTTTCCGGGACCTGCGACCAAAGCAGTGCCCGCCGTTCCGGAGGCAGGTTCTCCAGCACAAATGCGATATCTGCCGGATGCAGTTGCTGCAACTTGCGCTGTAATTCCGCGGACTGTTGCCGTTGCAACAGGTTCTGCACCAGTTCCCGGCGCGGCGTGTCCTGCCGTCCCACCAGGCCCGTCACGACATCCTGACGGCTGAGCAGCGCAGCCACCTCCTGGAAAATTCCCTGCAGGTCGCGCTGATGACGGATCGAATCTCGGGTTTGCATGACACCTCCTGTGACCACCGCGCCGGGCAGAGGCCGCGGATGCTGGAGGAATTATAGATTCGGCCAGCGGCAGGACCGTGAAATTTTCCTGCCAGAATGGAGCGGGGCGCTGGCAACATGCGGCGCCAGCGCCCCGGGTCGAATATCCCTGCTCAGTATGCGAACTGCATGCGCATCTCGTAGATACTGGGTTCGTCGTTGTCGTGGGCACCGCCTGACACGTCGAGAACGCTCACGTAGTTGGCGCTGAGGCGCACGTACTGATTGATGTACCAATTCAGGCCCACGGTCAGGTCGTTCAGTTCGCCGCCGCGAATATCCTCATCATTCAGGTCCAGATTGCTGTAACGCACCGCAATCTCCCAAGCCCCGGGGTCGCCGGATTTCAGATTAAAGGATTTACGCGGCACCAACATGTCGAACACGCCCTTGTCGGCCCTGTAGGCGCGGGATTCGCCGGTAATGAACCAGCTGCCATAAGCGTAAAACCCGTCGAATCCAGCATCGGACGCGGCGCCACGGTTTACATCAGCACGGATGTATTCACCCTGTAATGAAAATGGGCCCAGGACCGTGGCTAGCTCACCGCCGAACAATGTGTAACTGCTGACATCCCCGCCCATGCTGCCGGTGTCCACGAGCCGGCCTGAACTAAGGCCAAAGGCATTGCCGTTGGCATCGGTCAGGAATGAGCTTTCCACGAGACCGTCGGAGATGATGTTGGCCTCGGGTTTGGAACGAAAACGCGCGGTCTCCAACTTGCCCCCAGCCGCGTGCTGAGGCTCTATCCATCCGCCTGAGAAACCCAGGTGTACAACGCGGTCGGTCCCGAATATTGGCGCGAATGTGGCGCGCCCTGCCAGCTGGTTTCCTTCATCATCTGCGTTCTGAGAGGTGATTCCATCCCCGAACCAGCCTGCTGAGAGCGTCCAGTTATCGCCGTTGGTGCCCACCATGCCACCCAACCGCCGTGTACTCAGGAATGCAAATGGCAGGCCACGCTCCATAAAGGTCATGTACTTTGCCGATCCCACAGCTTCCAGGCTAAATGGTACCTTGAAATTTCCCGCGGTCAGCGTTACCGGCTTGAATCCTGTGTACCGCAGGAAGGCGTCCGTCACGGTCACCGTATTCGTGCTTCCACCCAAGGTGGTGCCGGCGAAGTCTGCCTCAAACTTGTACTCCCAGGTTGAAAATGCGGTGCCGCCCACGGAGAGCCGGCCCCGGCGCAATTCGGTCCCGTTGGAGAAGTCGGTTCGATCATTGCTGTGGATTGCGGAATCTGCGTGCACGTAGACGCCGACCTGCGCTTGAAACGCCCCGTCCTGTGATTTGAATTTGATGCCTTCCTTCAACGACGCCTTGGATTCCGGATCAGTTTTCTTCGCGATTCCGGTTTGCACACGCAGCTTCGCAAACTGCTCCTGGGAAATGAGGTTGTTGGATAACAGCACATCCAGAAGGTCCTCGTCGTCCGCCGGCAATTTCTGCTTTCCAACATCCTGTGGCGCCGCTTCCTGGGCTGTAACGAGGGCCTGATATTGCTCCTCGGTAATAAGTTTGTTGTTGCGCAGCACTTCCAGCAACGCGGCGTCCGCAGCCCAGGATTCCATTGGCATGGCATGAAGGGCTGCCAGCCCCAGAATCAGCTTTGCCAGACTCAGTTTTGGTGTGGCCATTTTTATCTCCTTATATATGCTCTGTACTACCTATTATTGCGTATACTGCGCGGGGCGCTGATAATCACAGAAATGGTATGACTTTTAAATATGACTCTATTTGCATATTTAGCTAAACCCATGGAATGCCCGATTGAGTGAGATTGCAGATT
>CAYMXG010000303.1:0-3464 GCA_964394115.1 uncultured Enterobacteriaceae bacterium
CTTCCGCATGCAGTTCCGACACATCGACCACCGTGGCACGCTCCGCGGCGAAACTGGAGCGCCCGCCGCGGCCCGCCGCGGCTTTGTCGGGCAGCACAGATTCAATCAGCGTGTTCCAGGAACCACAGTCACCGCACTGGCCGGTCCACTTGGGCGCCGCGGACCCGCACTCCGTGCACTGGAACTGGACCTTAGCCTTGGCCATATTCGGTAAACCTGAGCCGCTGGCGATGCACGCCACACAGCAATTCGTACGGGACCGTTCCGGAGTGCGCGGCCACCTCCTCAATCGGCAGGTTGGCTCCCCACAATTCCACTGCTGTGCCGACCCTGGCCTGTGGGGCGGCGCGCAAATCCACCGTGAGCATGTCCATGGAGGCGAAACCGATGATGGCGCAGCGCACCCCACCCACCAGGATCGGCGTGCCGGATTGGGCATGGCGCGGGAACCCGTCGCCGTAACCCGCCGCCACCACGCCGATGGGCATGTCTTCGGGGCAACTCCAGCTTGCGCCGTAGCCGACGGATTCCCCGGCACGCACCCGCCGCACGGATATCAATTCGCTGTGCAACCCCATCACCGGCTGCAAGCCATGATCCGTTCCACGCCCGGACAGCAGCGGAGAAACGCCGTACAACATGAGCCCCGGCCGCACCCACTGCGCGTGGCTCTCGGGGCAGGCAAGGATGGCCGCTGAATTGGCGATGGAACGCTCACCCGGCAGATCCGCGCAAGCCGCGGCAAAACATTGCAGCTGGCGTGTGGTCATGGCGTCGCCGGGGATGCCGGCTTTGGCCAAGTGCGTCATCAGGCGGATGGTTCCGCGGACCCGGCCGCAGGCCTTGAGGCGCTGCCATGCTGACGGCACGCCGGCGGGATCAAAACCCAGCCGGTGCATGCCGCTGTCTACCTTGAGCCAGACGCCGACGGGTTGGTGAAGATCGGATTTTTCCAGCAACTCCAATTGCGCGGGGCAGTGAATGACGATCTCGAGGTCAAGCGGGGCGATGGCGTCCAGCTCCGCACCGGAAAATGGGCCTTCCAGCAGGACGATGGGCAGCGACACACCGGATGCCCGCAACTGCTGCGCCTCTTCCAGGCAGGAGACGCCGAAGGCATCGGCGCCCGCCAGCGTCTTTGCGGCACGCTCAATGCCGTGTCCGTAGGCATCGGCCTTGATGATGGCCATGACACGGCTTGCAGGAGCCAGCGTCCGGACCCGCTGCAGATTGTGGCGGAGGGCGTCGAGATCTACGGTGACGCGGGCGGGCCGCGTCATTCACCCTGGCCCATCAGGTAGGGTTGGGCGGATGTATAGCTTTCGAAGCGGGTATATTGCCCGCGGAATGCGAGTTTGACCGTGCCGATGGGGCCGTTGCGCTGCTTGCCGATGATAATTTCCGCGATGCCCTTGTCCACGCTGTTATCGTCGTACACCTCGTCGCGGTAGATGAATACGATTACGTCTGCATCCTGTTCGATCGCACCAGATTCCCTCAGATCACTCATCACCGGACGCTTGTTCGGGCGCTGCTCCAGGCTGCGATTCAACTGCGACAGCGCCACCACCGGCACCTTGAGTTCCTTCGCCATGGCCTTCAGCGAGCGCGAAATCTCCGAGATCTCGGTGGCGCGGTTCTCCGTCGTCCCCGGCACCTGCATCAGCTGCAGGTAATCCACCACCACCAGACCAAGCTGGTGCTCGCGTGCGATGCGACGGCAGCGGGCGCGAAGCTCGGTAGGAGTCAAAGCCGGAGTATCGTCAATGTACAGCCGGGCATCCTTAAGTAATTCAACCGCCGATGTCAGCCGCGGCCAATCCTGATCCTCCAGTTGCCCGGTACGTACTTTGTGCTGATCAATCCGGCCCAAAGACGACATCATGCGCATGGCTATTTGCTCGCCCGACATTTCCATGCTGAAAACGGCTACAGCCAGCTTACTTTTAATGACGGCATGCTCGACTATATTGATTGCAAATGCCGTCTTCCCCATGCTCGGCCTTCCGGCAACGATGATCAGATCCGAGTTTTGCAACCCCGCAGTACGCTCATCGAAATCATCGAATCCGGTGGGCACCCCGGTTATGTGCGTTTTCTTCTGGAACAACTCGTCCACACGATCCAGCGCGGCGACCAGCAAGTCCTTTATTGGAGTGTAATTCCTCCTGCCTCGAGTTTCCTGCTCGGATATTTCGAAAACACTTTGTTCGGCGAGATCGAGTATCTCATCGCTGGCACGTCCCATCGGATTAAACACTGATTCCGTGATTTGCGATGCAGCACGAATCAACTGCCGCAGCACCGAGCGTTTGCGCACAATGTCGGCATAGGCGGAGATGTTGCTGGAACTGGCGGTGTTGTCCGCCACCGCGGCCACGTAGCTCAGGCCGCCGGCCTCATCAAGCTTCTGATGGGTCTCCAGCCACTCGACAACAGTTACAATATCGAAGGGTTTCCCGTCTTTTTCCAAGTCCGAGATTGCCGAAAAAATCAACCTATGGTCATTCCGATAAAAATCTTCGACATGGATTTTGTCGGCAATCCGAACCCACGAATCAGGGTCGAGCAGTAACCCGCCCAGAACGGCCTGTTCCGCCTCAATGGAATGAGGCGGAATTTTCATGGACCTTGTCTCAGGATCGGATTTTGCTATGGCTGACTCAGGCATGTGCGAACACCGTAACGGCCCGAGTCTAGTCGTGGATTGGTTGTCAGGCAACCAAGCAATGACGCGTATGGAAACTCTTTAAAATACAAGTCGATTCGCGCTACTCCGCTTCCGGCAGGATGATCAACTTGATGCTCGCATCCACATCCGCGTGCAGGTTCAGCTTGACCTCATATTCGCCCAGCAGGCGGAACGGACCATCCGGCAGATTGACTTCGTGCTTGTGCAATTCAACCCCGGCCTGCGTCACGGCTTCGGAGATATCCACCGTACCCACCGAGCCATACAACTTGCCTTCGGTACCGGCCTTGCAATGCAGGGTGATGGTCAACGGATTCAGCTTTTCCGCCCGCGCCGTGGCCACGGCCAGTGCCTCGGTCTGGGTCTTCTCCAGCGCAGCGCGCTGCGCCTCGAACTTGGCGACGTTTTCCGGGGTCGCGGGGACGGCCTTGCCCTGGGGGATCAGGAAGTTTCTCCCGAAGCCCTGTTTGACCTTGACCTGTTGACCCAGGTCGCCCAGTTTTCGAATCTTTTCCAGCAAAATCACTTGCATGATCCAAGTCCCCTTATAGCCTGATGATTGATCTTACACTTCTCTATCCGGATGGCCCATCCACGCATCCACCACGCCGATGCAGGCCAGAAACAAAATCATCTGCGGCAGCAACAGCATCAACAGGTACATGCCTGCCAGCCAGGCCTGATGAAACCCGCGGCCGGCCACGGTGCGATGCACTGCCGCCACACCGTGAAACAGAAAAGCAAACAGCCCGATAATGAGCAGGTCGCGCAG
>CAYMXG010000304.1:0-3464 GCA_964394115.1 uncultured Enterobacteriaceae bacterium
CTGCTGCCAATGACGATGTCCGCGTCATAGGCCAGCAGCGTGGTCGGCATGTCCACCTCGCCGGCGATGCAGACCTCGCCGCCGATGGTCGCCGCGTTTCGCACTTCCATGATTTTCAGTTCCCGGACGGTTTCGGCAAAGATCCGGAACGGACCCGTCGACGTGAGCCCGGTGCGGTGCAGTTCGGCCAGCGTTGTCGTCGCACCGATGCACAGCCGGCCCTTTTCCAGCCGGATGTAACTCAATCCCAGCCGCTTGATATTCACCACTGCGTCCACTTCGTCGAAGAGCTCCTCCCGATGTCCCATGAAAAACGTGCTGCCGGCAACGGGAATCGCCGCGTCCCCGTATTTCAGCAGGATTTCATAGGCTTCCTTCAAGTCGCCTGGATTGAAGTATTCCATCTGCTTTCCATCCTCCTCATTAATTCGTGCGCGTGCTTCGTCACAGCACGGCAAACACCAGTACCCAGACCACGGCGATGACGATGCCGGCCGGCAGCAGCAGGCGAGAGTAGTTCCTCGTCGTTGCCCCTGCCGCCATTGCCTGCGCGACAGGGGCGTCCGCCGCGGCGTTGCCGTCGTCACCGAGCGCCTCGCGCATGTTTTTTTCGAAGTCGCCGAACAATTCATCCATCTGGCCGGCGGCGACCTTGTCCACGATTGCGCCCCCGACGCCGCCCGCCGACACGTCCCCGCTGAAGCAGACCCGGGTCCGGCCGCCACCGAGATCCTCAAGGTCCGTGGCGCCCTGCAGCTTGAGCTTGTAATGATTGGATCGTTCGAACAGCCGGCCCTCGCCGGAAAATTCCACATGATTCGGTGGCTGCATTTTTGTGGCCTGCGTGCGTGCGGTGACCTTGCGCGTGGTGCGCAGGACCTTTGCCTCGAGCACCCAGTCAAACTCGGTTTCCGAGATTTTCCGCACTTCCCTGCAACCGGGTATGCAGGTGCTGAAGCGTTCCATGTTGCTGACCAGTTCCCAGGCAGCCTGGATCGGGGCGTTGACGGTGAGTTCCTTGGTAATGCGCGGCATGTTCAATCGCCGCTCCGGCCGAGCGCGGCGAGCTCCCGCAATATCACGTCGGATCGCCGCAGCTCCGGGATCCGGATCAATTCGCGGAAACGTTCGAGACGGGTAAAGTTCAACGTGGCGCTGACGATCTCCTCCGCCTTCCCCGCCTGCGCCAGTATCTGGACGAAGCGTGGATAGGCCGGACCGGCGATGGTGCTGTGTCCGTAGTAAGTCTTGGTGCGCTCGCGTCCGGTGAGATTCGCCGTCGCCGTGAAGACCATATTCTCCGTGGCGCGGGCACCGGTCTGCTGGCGCAGGTAATACGGTCGGCCGGGGGCCGAGGCGCTGCCGCTGCAATTTATGATCAGACGGGCGCCCTTCAACATCAGGATGCGCGACAATTCCGGATAAACCCAGAAGTCCGCGCAAATCTGGATACCCACCGGTCCGTAGCGCGTGGCAAACACCGGCACGGAATCACCCCCGGTAAAACACTTCGTCTCCGTGAACATGGGGGGCGGCGCAATGTGAACCTTCCGGTACGTGCCCAGCAGGCCCTGCGGCCCGATGAACGGGCAGGAGATGTACAACACCCGTTCGCGAACTGCGTCCCGCTCGGGCATGCCGAACGTGACGTACATGTCGAACTTCCGCGTCAGCGCGGCGATTTCCTCCGTGGCGGGGCCGGGGATGGTCTCCGCCAGAGCACTGTGCATGGAAAAATCCTCGCTGCACTCATAACCGCTGAGCGCCAGCTCCGGAAAGGCGAGGATATTGATGCCCTGGCGCGCGGCTTCCTCGATGGCGTTGCAAATCTTGCCGAGATTGGCCGCCTTGTCGCCCCATACCGTCGCAAAATTGACGCAACCCAGTGTGGCGCAGGACTCGTAACCTTCAACCGGCGTCGGACGCATGGATGCCATCCGGCCGGATCAGCCGATCACGCGTGGAATGTATTGCGCCTGCCGCGCCGCCCGCGGCATCGGTTCCCCGTTTTCCACGATCACCCGGCCGCGCAACACGGTGTGCACCGGCCAGCCCGTCAGTTCCCAGCCAGCGTAGATGGACCAGTCGCACATGGAACGCAACCGGTCCACACTTATCTTGACCTTTTTCTCCAGATCAACCACGACCACGTCGGCATCGGCGCCGACGGCCAGGCTTCCCTTGCGCGGGAACACGCCGAAGGCGCGCGCCGGATTCTCGGAACAGACCTCGACCACCTTCTCCAGCGTCAGCCGTCCCTTATTGACGCCTTCACTGAGCAGGACCGGCAGTAACAATTCGGAATTGTTGCCCAGGCCCATCGGCGCCTCCCAGATGTTTTCACCCTTCATGGCCAGCGTTGTCGGTGCAAGATCCGAACCGACACAGCGGATGACGCCACTGGCGAGGCCGTCCCAGAGCCGCTCATTGCAGGCCTTGTCGCGCAACGGCGGATTCACGTTCGCACAGGCGGGATGATCCAGGATCACCTGCGATGGATTGTCATTGTTGTGCGTCAGGTACTGCGGGCAGGTTTCACCGATGACATTCACCCCGTTTGCGGCCGCCTCAGCGATGATATCCACACCCTCGGCAATGGTGATGTGGGGAATGTACAGCGGACATCCGGCGCTCCGCGCCAGATAGATTGCGCGGCGCATGCACTCGGCCTCGACGAAGGGCGGGCGCGAGTCATTCCAGACGCGATAATCCTTCCGCCCCTGGGCAATGAGTTCATCCCGCAACATCAGGTGGATATCAATGTTTTCGGTGTGGCACACAGCCACGGACGGCGGGCCGAGCGCATGGATGGCGCGAAAGCCGCGAAATACGGCACCGTCGTCGGTCGCGCTGATTCCCAGCAGGTCCGCGTGCGGTCCTTTGTAGCCCATGTTGAATTTGAACGACGTGAGCCCGACTTCTTTCGGGCAGCGGGAGATCTCGTCCGTGGTAATCGCGTCGACGACCATCAGGTGCCAGAACGCGTCAACAAAACTCATTGCTTCAAATGCGTCCTTGAGTTTCCCGAACTGGCCAAGGATGCCCTCTTTCAGAACCAGGATGTATACGCCCAGGCAAGTGACGCCACCGCACGCTGCGGCGCGGGTTTCCGATTCCGCCGCCTCCAGCGTATTCATGTAGCCGAGGTGCGCATGGGGGTCGACCACGCCTGGCAGTACATGCATGCCCTTCACATCGAGATCGCGGGTCGCGGACGGCATGCCGGCGCCCCTGCCGACGCCGACAATCTTGCCAGCTTCGATGGCGACATCGGCATCGATAATCCCCGTGGGGGTGACGACGCGCCCACCTTTGATTAACAGGTCACAGGTCATGGCTGCTGAAATGCTCCTGCGTAATTGTTTGATTTATAAAGAGGATTTATTTCATTCGAATAAAATTCCCGACGGGCGGCATTCTAATCATTAATAATTTAATTTACAATCCGCTATGCAATTCGAGCC
>CAYMXG010000305.1:0-3449 GCA_964394115.1 uncultured Enterobacteriaceae bacterium
AATCCCCAGGTCGGATTCCTGTCCGGCGCGGCCGACATGGCCGCGAAACTGGCGGCGGGGGTGCTGCCGCCGGAAAAGGCGGCCGTGGCGCCGCAATTGATCATCGGCCAGCAGATTGATGCGGTTCTCGCAGTGACCTTTGCGCTGTTGCTCTGGGTAGTCATCATCGACATGTTGCGTATCTCATGGCGCAGCCTGTCGGGGCGGTCCGTGCCGCCGCTATCGGAGTCAAACTATGTCGCGGCGCAACTTGAGACCGTCGACGTACCGCATTAAGGCCATGGGCGAAATCCACATCCGGCGAACACTAAACCGCTTGCGGTCAGCTCTGGCCGCGGGCTGGGCCTGGTTGCGCCGCCTGTCAGGGGATGATGCCTATGAACAATACCTTATCGCGCACACCCATCCGTCTGGGACCCGGCTGACCCGATCGGAATTTGAATGCCGCCGGCTGGAAATGAAATGGAACCGCATTTCCCGCTGTTGCTGATGCATGCCATTTAAGCGCCGCGAATTCCTTTCCCTGCCCGCCTTGCCCGTGCTGGCCGGGGCTGTCCATGCGGCGCCTGGACCGGCAGCGGTACGCAGGCGCGCGCGGGATCTCGGCATCCACATCGGCCGCCTGTCCCCGGGCCCGTTGAACGCCATTACCGATGTGCCCGGCGTCGAGGTCGGTCACGTGACGCTCATCCACGGTGATGGCCCGCTGCGCGTGGGTGAAGGTCCGGTGCGAACGGGCGTCACGGCCATCTGGCCGCAACGCAAGGTTCTCGATGCATACCTGCCCTGCGGCAGCAATGTTGCCAACGGCAATGGCGAGATGACCGGGTTGCTGGCCGGCGCAAACCTGGGCGTGATCAGTTCGCCCCTGTGTTTGACCAATACCTCCAGTGTGGGCCTGGTGTTCGATGCCCTGCAGAACCTGCAACCCCGGGATGAATTTCCCGCGGGCGTGCCGGTGGTGGGCGAGACCTGGGATGCCTTTCTCAACGACATCGAAGGACGGCACGTGCACGCCGGACATGTGTGGCAGGCGCTGAACGATGCGCGCGGCGGTCCGGTGGCTGAGGGAAACGTGGGGGGCGGCACGGGCATGATCTGCTACGGCTTCAAGGGCGGCATCGGCACGTCGTCGCGGCGATTATCCATCGGCACGCGCGACTTCCATGTCGGTGCACTGGTACAGGCAAATCACGGCGAACGTGGCATGTTGCGCATTGCCGGCGTGCCGGTGGGGGCGCTGGTCCACGATTTGCAACCCGAGCCGGACGTGGCCATGACGTTCAATTCCATCATCATGGTGCTGGCCACGGATGCCCCGCTGCTGAGCCACGATCTGGATCGGCTGGCGCGGCGCGCTGTGCATGGCCTGGCCCGGACCGGCAGCATCTCCAGCAATTCCAGCGGTGACTTCGCCTTTGCGTTTTCCACCGCCAATCCTGTTCCGCGCGCCGTATTCTGGAACGGCCCGGAGCGGACGCTGCAATATCTGGATCAGGCCGATATGCAGAAATTGTTCGAGGCCGCCGCTGATGTGGTGGAAGAGTCCATACTCAATGTGTTGTTCATTGCCACCGACATGCGCGGCCGCGACGGGCATCATGTGCATGCACTGCCTATCGCGCGGACGCTCACGATCCTGCGTGATTACCATGCCATTGCTTGATTTTGTTGCGGTGAATGGCTGCCGGATACTGCGCTGGGAGGCGTGGAATGCACCTGCCGGACGGTGGTTCTTCAGTTATCGAACCCGCGGCGATTATCGCTGGTTGATGGGGCACGCGGTGGTGGATGAGTTTGCCACGGTGTCGGCGCCGCTGTTTTTTTCGTTGCCTCAGCAACTTGGAAAAATTTATAACGCAGGTATCTCACTTGGCCATCGGCGCGACCCGGAGATGGGCGTGGATCAAGGCTGGCCTCCATTCTGCGCCGGAATTCATTTGCCAACGGGCGAGCAGGGCAAGGACGCGGAGGCGGCGATCCTGGCTGCGCTGCTGACGCCACCGAACTTCGCAGCGCCGGCTGGCACACAGGAGATTCATTTTCACTCGCAAAGACGGTCGGACCACACTTTGGAGTGTTGGCGGTTTGGCAAAGAGCTATCCTGCTTCGCAACCGATGCACCCTTGCTGCCACGGCAATTGCGCCGGCTGTGCGACGTTGGCGACGCTTCGCTGACGCTCGCTTTGTCCCTCGGGAACCGCCTGCCCCGGCTGGGCAATGGAACCCTGGGCCAGGTTCGGTCAACATCCGAATCCGTGGTCACCGAACTGCTGACCCTGGCAGCCGAACTCTGACACAGCGCATGAGCGACATGGAATTTACTCGAGCAGGTCATGCCGGAGGCGGTGTGCAGCACTTCTGGTTGCCGCCCGGCGCCAATCCGCCGCCGCGCATCGCCCGCGCCGAAGGTGTCTTCGTCTGGGATACGGCGGGCAACCGCTACCTGGATGCGACCTCGGGACCGGTGGCGGTCAATCTCGGACACGGCAATCGGCGCGTGCTGGACGCGATGCGCAAACAGGCCGAGCAGGCCTGCTTCGCCTATCCCTCGTATTTCGAGAGCGAGGACAACCTGTTGCTCGGCGATCTGCTGGCTCAACAGGCCGGCACCGGATTTGATCGCACCTTCCTGGTGTCCGGCGGCGCGGAGGCCGTGGAGAAGTGCATCGAATTTGCGCGCGTGTACGCCGTCGCATCGGGCGCAGCGTCACGCTACAAGGTGATCAGCCGGCATCCCGCCTTTCATGGCAGCACCCTGGCCTGCCAGGGTCTGTCCGAGGATCCGCAAAACTCGCCGTTGGCGCCAATGCTGCCACGCTGGCCAAAAGTGCCGGTGCCGTTCAGTTACCGGCCGGCTGCGGGCCTCACCGCAGAAGAAGATGCCATGCGTTGCGCAGAGGCAGTGCGCGAGTCCATCCTCGCGCAGGGCCCGGACACTGTGCTCGCCTTCATCCTGGAACCGGTGATGGGTCTGTCCGGCGGCGCCAACCACGCGCCGCCCACGTATTACCGCCGCATTCGCGAGATCTGCAGTGAGTTCGGCGTGTTGCTGATATTCGATGAAGTCATGAGCGGCGTCGGCCGCACCGGGCGCTTTCTCGCGGCACACTGGTGGGATGCCGCGCGGCCGGATCTGATCGTGCTCGGCAAGGGACTCGGCAGCGGCTACTTTCCACTCGGCGGCTTCATGGCCTCCGCCGCGATGGCAGAAACTGTGGTCGAAAACGGCGGCTTCCATCTTGGGCACACCTACAAGGCCAACCCGCTGGCCTGCGCCGTGGGTCTGGCCGTGATCCGGGAAACCGTGGAACCGGGTCTGCCGGCACGCGCCGCGCAATCGGGAGAATACCTGCGGGCGCAATTGCGCGAACTTCAAAGGACCATTCCCATCATCGGTGACGTGCGCGGACTGGGACTTTTCAATGCCATCGAGATCGTCGCCAACC
>CAYMXG010000306.1:0-3433 GCA_964394115.1 uncultured Enterobacteriaceae bacterium
GCCGGGCGCCCGAATTCATTGTTATAGGCGGCGGCGCCGATGGGCCCCTGGATCATGATGTCCAGTGCCGACGCGATGCGCGATGGCCGGCCGACATTTTCTTCCCAGGGCTGTGCCAATTCCGGGATATGCAGGTTGGACACCGCGAATCCGGTCAGGCCGGCCTTGGCCTTGGCACCGGTGCCCGTGGCCGCCTCGTCACGGATCTCGCCGCCGGCGCCGGTGGCCGCGCCGGGGAACGGCGAAATTGCCGTGGGGTGATTGTGGGTCTCCACCTTGGCCAGCAGGTGCACGGCCTCCGGGTGATGGCGGTAGACGCCGTCCGCATCAGGAAAGAAGCGGGACGCGCCATATCCTTCCATCACGGCGGCATTGTCCTTGTAGGCGGACAACACGCGGCCGGGGGCCCTGGCGTGGGTGTGGCGGATCAGATCGAACAGCGAATGGGGTTGCGCTACACCATCCACGATCCAGGTGGCATTGAATATCTTGTGGCGACAGTGTTCGGAGTTCGCCTGGGCGAACATCATCAGCTCCGTGTCCGTGGGATCGCGCTTCAACTCGGCGTAGGCGGCCATGAGGTATTCAATTTCCCCGGCGTTCAGCGCGAGGCCGAGTGCCTGGTTCGCTTTTTCCAGCGCGCCGCGTCCGGCGCCGGCAAGCGGGATCATGCCGAGCGTCGCGGGCGCGTGGTGCTCGAATACAAGGCCGGTTTGATCCAGGCTGCTGACGATGACCTGGGTCATCGGGTCGTGCAACAGTGCCTTGACCACCTCTGGCGGGGTGACGCCGGGTGCCGTGCCGCCAAACCACCAGCGCGTCCCGCGTTCGACGCGGGTCGCGACATGCATGCCGCAGTTGTGCAGGATATCGGTGGCCTTGCTGGACCAGGGCGACAGCGTGCCGGGCCGCGGCATGACAATGGCGCCGGCAGCAGCCGGATCAAAATCGGATTGGCAGGTGCCCAGCAATGCGTCCAGCCGTTCACGCTCAGCGGGATTCAGCTCGCGCGCAGTGAGGACGAAATGCAGGTACTCGCAATGGATGGAGGTGGCTTGGGGCCAGTGCACCCGGATCGCGCGCAGCAACTGGTCCCGCCGGAAGTCCGTGAGGGCAGGGGCACCGCGCAGCGTCAGCATGGAGTCGGCTTCCGGGAACCGCTGAAAAAGGGGCGCGATTGTAACAGGTTGCGCGCCACGTGACCGCTGTGATTCCCTCACCCGCCGCTGCGCAGCGACCTCTCCCAAGGGGAGAGGTGAAACCAGATCTCCACCATTAATCCACTTCGTCGACGCGAACCTGAAGCGTGCGGTTTTCAGAGAACTGCTGGCTCGAGCCGGACAACAATTCACGACTGTTGCGCCGGGTGGATTGGTCAATGCCGCCGATGGGGATCCATTGGCCCAAGCGCCCGGATACGGTGGTTTCAGCGCTCTGCACATCAAATGCGGGAATCGGGCCGGGTCCGACGCGCGTCGTGTATGGGGAGATCATCAGCGTCACCTGGTCGCCAGCCACCCGGGGCAGCACCCAGAAACCGGAGTCGGCGTTTTGATATTCCACGCTGTCCTGCACCACCAGCGTGCCGTTGTACGCAGCCACGGTGCGCTGGGGGACCGGCACAGACTGCCCGGTCTGAATGAACGCCGCCTGTCCTTCGACAGTCTGCACCTGGTAGCTGCCGCGCTCAGCCTGATCGGAATGCCCATCCAGGCGCTGGTAACGGATGTTGTCTTCCCTGTCGCCGACACCCACGGTCAGTCCGCCCGGACCCGCGTCCCGGCCCTGCTTGATGGTGACGTCCCCCGTCTCCAGGCGGCCCGACACCGATTGGCGGGTGACGCCGCCGAATTGGTCCGCGTCCTGACGCACGAGGATACGCAATCGGCGCAGACGCTGATCAATGCTGTCCAGCACCGCCCGGATCTCCGCCAGATTCTCCACCGTCGTCTTGAGTACCAGTTGATTGTTCATGCCGGTGACGCTGCCGCCCGGCGCGAGCAGCGGACGCACTACCGGGATCACGTCATCAGCCAGGCGATGTTGCAGCGGAATGACCTCGACGCGCATCTGCGCCGCCGCCGCCCCGCATAACAGTGAGAGCAGCAGCGTGGCAAGGATTGCCGGTCGTGTCATATGACGAATTTGCGCAGGTTCGCGTCCGCGGTGGATTTGGCCCACATCTCCTCGAACTCATCCAGCAATACCTTGGCATCACGCGGGTCGTTGAAGTTCATCTGGCCGACATAGCGATCCGCTGAGCGGCGCGTAATAAAGCCGACGCCATCGCCGACGAACATGCCGCCGTCGTAATCCTTGTGGTCGGGTCCGGGTTTGCGGATTTCCACGAAGCCGCTCATTTTGAGGGCAGTTCCCAACAACCGGTGCCCGGCACGTGCGATCGCATGCGCGTCATGCACGAGGATGTAGACCTTCATGCGCCGGTGTTCCAGCAGTCTGTGCGTCAACGCGCCAGTGAACTCGGGCAGGTCATACACGGCCGGATCCAGGTCGCGGCTGATGATGTACACGCTGCGCCGGCATTGCTGCACCATGTGCTGCGTGGCGAGGCGATGCTGTTCCATGGATTCCAGCGGTACCAGCACGTTGGTCTTGCCCAATTGGAATTCGTTGTAATCCTGCATGGCGGTAGGTTCCTGAGTTTCAAATAGAATGATAGTGCAATGCCGGTTGGGGACAACAGCCCGTAGCTGCGCAGTTCAGTCCGAAAATCGCAGTAAACCCGCTCGATGCAGGCTGAGTAGCAGTGTTTCTTCGCGCCGGGAAGCGGCGCTTTGGCCTGGTTTCCAGCGGATCGGGCCGGGTCCAGTAATCTGGGCCGCCAGCGCCGCGCTGCGCCCGGGCAGCTCAAATCCAGCGCCATTGATAAATAGATGTATCCCCCCGTTCCTGGCGCGGAAGAATGCAGTGCGCGAGGGTACGGCGCGAATCAAACTTTTGCCGCGCCTGAGTCTGGCAAGAAACGCCGACGCCGTCAGTGCACGGCCGTGGGCGGGCGCTGGTACTGACGGCGGCAGCGAGGTCAGTTGCCGGCCCAACCAGCGATCCAGGGCCTCGTTATCGGGCAAAGCGTCCCGGAGCAACCGCCGCAGCAGCGTGCGCTGGTGCGCGGTTATTTCTCCCGGGTGGGCTTGCAATCCGAGTCCCGGATCCTCGATCCGGAATTCATTTATATGCTGGGAATCGAGCAATGCGCCCAGAAGTTCCGAACTGGACGGCGCGCGAAAACCGATGGAGCAGGTAATGGAATCACCCACGGCGATGCCGTGATGGGCAATTCCCGGCGGCAGGTAGAGCATGTCCCCGGGTTCCAGCAGCCATTCCTGGCTGTGCCTGAAATTGCCCAGGATGCGCAGATCCAGTCCGGGGACCAGGTCGGATTCCTGGTAGCGGCGGTCGCTGATGCGCCAGC
>CAYMXG010000307.1:0-3430 GCA_964394115.1 uncultured Enterobacteriaceae bacterium
TGGACATGCCGACCACGCTGCTGGCCTATGACGCGGACATCGTCATTGGCAGCAGCAAAGGTATGCGCACTGTATCCATGCGCGAGTTTCACAAGGGTTATCTCAAGAACGCGCTGCAGACGGGAGAGATGGTCATCGAGGTGCAGGTCCCCGAACCCGGCCCCCGTACCGGCGGGGGATTCGCGAAATTCGAGCGCACCGCGGCGGACCTGCCCATCGTCAACGCCGCTGTGCGCCTTACGCTCGGCCGTGGGCACCGCTGCAGCGATGTACGCGTCGCCATCGGCGCCGCAACCGCCGCCGGCATACCGCAACGGGCCGAGGTGGCGGAAAAGATCCTGCTTGACGGCGCTCTGGATGATGAACGCATCCTCAAGGCGGCGGCCGCCAGCAGCAGCGTCAAATGCGTAAATGATTTTCGCGCCTCGGCGGAACTGCGGGCCCTGTGGGTCCAGTGCGCGGTCGAGGATGCGATCCGCAAGGCGCTGGCACATGCACGGGAGGAGAAATAGCAATGCACCCGATCACGTTGAACGTCAATGGAGAGAAACATGAGGTCAGCGTCAGGCCGCACTGGTCGCTTGCATATGTCATCCGCGAAAAGATCGGGCTGACCGGCACCAAGACCGGATGCGAGATGGGGACCTGCGGTTCCTGTACGGTGTTGCTGGACGGCAAGCCGTACTTCTCCTGCCTGCGCATGGCGATTGATTCCGGGAGTTATGCCATTACGACCATCGAGGGACTGGACGCGGACGGGAAACTGCATCCGTTGCAACAGGCGTTCATCGAGGACCATGGCATGCAATGCGGATTCTGCACGCCCGGGATGATCATCGCCGCCAAGGCGCTGTTGGATGAAAACCCGGCCCCCAACGAGCTTGAGATCCGGGAAGCCATCGGCGGGCATCTGTGCCGTTGCGGCACTTACATGCGCATTGTCAAATCCATCCAGAAAGGCGCGCAGCTTGCGCGCGAGAGCTGAGGAGAACCGCCAATGGGAGCCGAAACCACGGTCATCGGCAAGAGTTTGCCGTTGATCGATGCGCGCGAAAAAGTCACCGGCAGGCTGAAATACGCGGGTGATCTACCGCCCCTGCATCGCATGCACCACGCGAAGGTGCTGCGCAGTCCCTACGCCCACGCGCGGGTTGTGAACATAGACACGTCGAAGGCCGAGGCGTTGCCCGGTGTCAGCGCGGTGCTGACCCACGAGGATGACATCACCGGCAGGAAGAAAACCTGCAATACGCCCTGGGTGGACCCGAGTTTCAATTTCCGCGGCCCCATGATTTCGCAGGAAGTCTGCTACGTGGGCGATGAAGTCGCCGTCGTCTCGGCGGTGGACGAAGACACGGCCAAACAGGCGCTCCGGCTCATCGAGGTCGAATACGAGGAGCTGCCCGCGGTATTCGATCTCGAGCAGTCGATGCAGTCCGGCGCGCCGCAGGTGCATCCGTGGGGTCCTAACGCGCTCGAACCCTCCCTGTTCCAGTGGGGTGACATCGACGCCGGCTTCCGCGAGGCCGACCACATCATCGAGAACCGGATTACGCTTGGCAATCAGCAACACGCGCCGCTGGATCGCAATGCCTGTATCGCGGAATGGAATGATGACCGCGTGTCCATCTGGACTTCGACGCAGGCTCTGTTCTGGATCCGGGATGCGGTGACCGACTTTTTCGAGCTGTCGCCGAACAAGGTGCGCGTGCACAGCACGCCCACCGGCGGCTCATTCGGACTCTGGTGGGGAAACAATTTCATGTTTCTTGCCATTGCCGTGGCGCGCAAGGCCAAACGGCCGGTGCGGCTGGTGCTGACCCGGGACGAGGTGCAGACCACGGTGAAGCGCCGCGAACGGCCGCTGATCGATGCCAGGATTGGTATCAAGGCCGACGGCACCATGGTGTCGCAGTCCTATCGACACATCATGGATAACGGCGCCTATGGCAACAAGTTCGACCCCTATCAGTCGGTCGCGGATATCTACACCACGCCGCATGGGAGGGCGGAATTCATCGGCGTTGCCACCAACCTGCTGCCGGCCGGATGCATGCGCGGCGTCGGTGATCTCACACTGGCGTATGCAATCGAGCAGACCGTGGATATGGCGGCGGAAAAGATCAATATGGACCCGGTGGAGTTCCGCCTGAAGAATCACTGGCGATCCGGTGATATCTGCCACACTTCGCAGGAGGTGCTGTTTGCAAAACTCCTGTTCAACAAGGAACCGCAGGTCGCGTTGACGAGCTCGGGCCTGGAAGAGTGCATCCGCAAGGGCGCCGGGAAGTTTGGCTGGAAGGAAAAATGGAAGGGCTGGGGGAAACCGTCCGCGGTCGAGGGGAGCAAGGTCCGGGGCGTCGGGATTGGAATCTCGACCCATATCAGCGGCCTGGCCTTCTTCGGTTTCAACGGCATCACCATCAAGGTGAATCCCGACGGCACCATGGTGTTGACGACCGGCATCGGTCGCATGGGTCAGGGCGGCGACACGACGCAGGCGATGGTGGCTGCCGAGGTGCTGGGTGTGGAACTGGGGGATGTCAATGTCGTGGACGGCGATTCCGAGGTTTGCGGTCATACGATGGTGACATTCGGCAGCAATGGCATGCACATGGTGGCGCGCGCCACCAAGGCGGCAGCCGAGGACGCCAGGCGACAGATTCTGGAATTCGCCGCCCGTCGCCTGGAAGCCAACCCGGAGGATCTGGATATCCGGGACAAGCGCATTTTCGTCAAGGGGTCGCCCGATATCGGGGTCACCCTCAAGGATCTGATGAGCAGCCCGATATACGAATACCTCTCTCCCCCGGAGGTTATAGGGCGCGCGTCCAAGGGCGTGGAATTCGACAAGGCCGGAAAAATGATGATCTGTGACTATGCCGAGGTGGAAATCGACACGCGCACCGCGCAGATGCGGGTGGTCAGGTTCGTCGCCTACCACGACAGCGGCACCATCGTGAATCCGGCGGTGTGCGAGAACCAGGTGGCCGGTGGTTACTGCCAGTCGCTGGGGATGGCGACGACTGAGCATTTGGTCTTCGACGAAGAGTCAGGCGCGATACTCAACCCGAATTTCATGGACTACAAGGTACTTGGCCCTCTTGACATGCCGGATCCGGAAATCTATTTCGAGCAGGTGTATGACGAGGATGGGCCCTTTGGCGCCAAGGGAATCGGAGAAGGTGTGACCTGCGCCGTTCCCGTCGCCATTTCCAACGCCGTCTACAATGCCATCGGGGTCAGGCTCGACCCGCCCATCACGCCGGACAAGATCATGCGCGCTCTCAAACAGAAGCCGCGCTGATCGGCAGCAGGGGGTCCCCGTTGCATATCCCGATTGAAGTCGTTTCTATAGCTGGCCCGCGGCCGTCGTCGCGGTGCGGAAGCATCTATTGAGCCTTGCGTAAATAGTGAACATGCCAACGCC
>CAYMXG010000308.1:0-3420 GCA_964394115.1 uncultured Enterobacteriaceae bacterium
GCGGCAATGCGGCGGCATTTTTGGTCATAAAGTGAGTGCATGCAGGGGTCAGAGCCAAGGCTCTGACCCCTAAGCCTTCTCGATCAGGGGTCTGAGCTTAAGCTCTGACCCCTAAGCCTTCTCGATCAGGGGCCAGAGCTTAAGCTCTGACCCCGGTCCCCCGGTCCCCCGATCCCCCGATCCGACGCCCGGCAACTGGCACGCCTGCACCGCCTCAACTACCAGTTCCACCAGCTTCGGGCGCGGGAAACTGGCGCGATAGGCCAGCGCCACTTCGCGTTCCGGCGCCGGCGGCGCAAACGGGCGGTAGACAAGTAACTCATCCACGCCGCCGTTGCTGCCAATGGAGGTCGCCGGCAGGACCGTCACGCCTGCGCCTCCGGCCACCATCTGGCGTATGGTCTCGATGGAACTGCCTTCCAGTGTCTTCTGGATGCCAGTGCGGGAGAAGGTCTCGCCTCGGCAGTCCGGGCAGGCCGCCAGGACCTGGTCGCGAAAACAATTTCCCGCGCGCAACAGTAATAATGTCTCGCGCACCAGATCCTCCGCCTTGATCTCCGCCTGCTGCGCCAGTTTGTGCCCTTTCGGCAGCGCAACCATGAATGGCTCCCGGTACAGGACGCGCACCTCGATACCGGGCACGGCAAAAGGCGTTGACAGAATCGCGAGGTCGAGGCCCCCATGCCGCAATTTGCCAGCCAGGTTGCCGGTGAAATCCTCATCAATGATGGGAGTCAGGTTCGGTGCGCGTTGGCGCAACTGGGGGATCAGTCGCGGCAGCAGGTACGGCCCAACGGTATAGATCACCCCGAGAAGCAATTCTCCCAGCAGTTGATTCCGGCCTTCCTCGGCGATCACCTTGATGGCGCCGGCCTGTTCCAGCACGCGCTGCGCTTGCTCGATGATGCGTTCGCCGATGGGAGTAACGGTAATGTCGTGCTGGTGCCGCTCGAAAATAGCGACGCCCAGTTCATCCTCAAGTTTTCGGACCGCCACGCTGAGCGTGGGCTGGCTGACGAAGCACGCCGCCGCGGCCCGGCCGAAATGCCGTTCGCGCGCAATGGCGACGATGTAGCGCAGCTCAGTGAGGGTCATGGTGGCGGCACGTGATTAAGGGGTCAGTATGAAAGGGTGGGGTCAGGTCTTGCAATCATGCACCACCAGACAGCGGTGGTGCATGATTGCAAGACCTGACCCCAGGTGTTTCCTGGGGCTAAAGGCTTACTCGCGGTTTCCGGAATGACGAAGTGGCTTTTACCAATTTTACAAGTCCAGACTTTCCCTGGGCTTACTTGGCAACCACGGCAGATCGCAGACACCAGGCGTCATCCACCCCGTGTTGCGGGGCTTGCTCAGCCACAAGCAGGCGTTGCAGCAGTTCCACATCGACCAAAGTGGCGCCATGCGCCTCCCCGGAAAGCACCCGGAACGGATGCCCGGGCTCTCCCAACTGGTCCAGCACCAGCGTGGCACCGCGAAAATCATTGTCACGGGTGTACTGGTGCGTGGTGATCAGCGTCTTGATGCCGGCTGCGCAGGCAGCGAGATTGCCGTTGCGGGTATCTTCAATGGCGACAGCGTATTCCGGCTCGATGCCGAGCTCCGCCAGCGCGTACTGATAGATCGCAGGCGCGGGTTTTTGATCCTCCACCACGTCGCAGGTGGCGAACGCCTGGAACAATCCTCTGGCCTCTTCACCAAGCGTGGTGGCCAGCAGCGTATCCACATTGCGGCGCGAGGAACTGGTGGCGATGGCGAGCTTGATACTCTGTGCGCGTGCCTCCTGCAGCAGCCGCTTCACGCCGGGCCGCAGGTTCACGTGGCCGCCGGTTAGCAGTTCGCGATAAATTTCTGATTTGCGCATGTGCACGGCCAACGCCAGTTGGCGGAGTGCCGCGGTGGAACGGTGGCGTTCCCGCAACTTCACCAGGTATTGCCGGATGCGTTCCTTGCCGCCGGAGATGGACAACAAATCGTGATACTCATCCGGCGACCACTGCCAGCCAAATTCAAACTCGGCAAATGCCCGATTGAATGCCAGACGATGGATCTCTTCCGTGTCGGCCAGAGTTCCATCCATGTCGAAAACGATCGCCTGCAGCGCACGTTTCACAGGAAGAAAAACCCTTTTATTGAGGATGCGGATCAGACCGTTAGTGTCTGAATATCCGACATATTCAGTCTTTGATGCGCCGCAATACTAAGGGGTTTCCTCCGTATCGTCCACGGAAATTGCGCCAGTTGTGACGCCCTTATCATTTCCCAGTTCCACCTTCTCGATTTTCTGGAATCGGGACGTGATTTTGCGTGCCGATTTGTGCACATCTTCCACGTCCGCACCCGCCTGGCGGATATGGATGGAGAGTTTCTCCATGCGTTCCTCGAAACGGCCAAAGTCCCTGGCCAACAGCCCCAGGTGTTCCTGGATGATATGCACCTGTTCCCGCGTGGCGGCATCCTTGAGCACCGCCCGCGCCATGTTCAGCGTCGCCCATAACGTCGTCGGCGACACCATCCAGACCCGCGCCGTCATGGCGCGCTCGACCAGGTCCGGATAATGGCCGTGGATCTCGGCGAATATCGCCTCGGCGGGGATGAACATGATGGCGCCGTCGGATGTCTCCCCCGGCAGGATGTATTTCTCGCTGATGTCCGTGATGTGTTTGATGATGTCCTGCCGGAACTGCTTTTCCGCGACCTTGCGTTCGGGCTCGGTCACCGCGACATCGGTCATGCGGCGCCAGGACTCCAGCGGAAACTTGGCATCGATGGCCACGTTGCCGGTGGGCGGCGGCAGGGACAGGACACAATCGGCAATCTTGTCGTTGGAGAGTTTCTTCTGGAATGCGAAGGCCTGCTCCGGCAGCACGTTGCGCACCAGCGCCTCCAGTTGCACCTCGCCGAAGGCGCCGCGGGAACGTTTGTCGGCGAGAACTTCCTGCAGGCTGACCACGTTGATGGACAGCTCCGTGATCCTTTTCTGCGCCTCATCGATCAGCGCCAGGCGTTTCAGGATGTCGCCGAAGGTCTGCGTGGTCTTCTCGAATCCCTCGGTCAGGCGCTTTTCCACCTGACCGCTGATCTCTTTCAGGCGTTCGTCGGTTTTCAGCGTCAGCCCATCGATGCGCTTGCCCAGTTCCTCGCTATATCGCCCCAGGTGTTCGCCGACCTGTTTCTGCAATTGGGTCATGCCGTTCTGGAGCAGTTCCGACAGTTGCTTCACCGCCAGCGCCTGACGTTGCTCGGAGCGGTTGCCCTGTTCCGCCAGCAACATCTGCATCGCCTCGCGCAACTCGCCAAAGGCGCGGATCAGTTCCTCGCGCAAGCGGCCCGCCGCCTCCTGCTGATCCAGGCGCAAGGTGGCGATGCGTTCGTCCAGCGCCACCTGCCGCCGCGCCTGTTCCTCCAGGCGCGCATCCA
>CAYMXG010000309.1:0-3412 GCA_964394115.1 uncultured Enterobacteriaceae bacterium
AGTTTCCCGCGCCCGAAGCTGGTGGAACTGGTAATTGAGGCGGTGCAGGCGTGCAATCTGACCGGCGTACAGTCTCGTAGGGTGGGTTAGGCGCAACGCGCCGTGTAAACGCTGGGGTCAGGTCTTAAGTTCTGTGACCCCTGATCCAGCTGCTAGGGGCCAGAGCCAAGGCTCTGGCCCCTGATCGAAAAGGCTTAGGGGTCAGAGCTTAAGCTCTGACCCCTGCATGCACTCACTTTATGACCAAAAATGCCGCCGCATTGCCGCGGATGATACGAAACAAAAGCGGCCCCTGCTTGCGATCCACGGCGGTGAGAAAATCTTCGAGCTTGCTGATCTTGGCGTGATTCACCGACGTAATGATATCGCCCTGGCGCAAGCCGCTGCGCCATGCCTGGCTGCCTTGCTCAATGCCCGCCACTTCGACTCCGAGGATTTTTCCGGACAGCGGGTGATCAGCGCCGATGTTGCCCACGGTGACACCATTGAGTTTCGGGTTCACCGCGCGCGGCCCGCCCGCCGCACCGCCATCCGTTCCCGCCACCACTGTCGCCTCGAGCGACTTGCGCTTGCCTTCACGCAGCACTGCGAACGACACCGCCTCCCCCACCGGCAACAGGCCGATATGATTGCGCACGTCACCGCCGTTGCGCACCGGTTTCTTGTTGATCTCGGTGATCACGTCGCCGGTCTGCAACCCTGCCTTCGCGGCGGGAGAATCCGCCGTCACGCTGGTCACTACGGCGCCCAATTGCTTCTCCATGCCGAACGCAGCAGCCAGGTCCGGGGTCAGGTCCTGCACCGTGACGCCCACGGAGCCGCGCTCCACGGCCCCGGTATTCACCAACTGCTCCATAATCTGCAGCGCCATGTTGATGGGGATCGCAAAACCGATACCGATATTGCCGCCGGACTGGGAAAAAATTGCCGTATTGATCCCCACCAGTTCGCCACGCAGGTTTACCAGCGCGCCGCCGGAATTGCCCGGATTGATTGAGGCATCTGTCTGAATGAAATCCTCGTAGCCTTCAATGCCAAGACCGCTGCGGCCCAGGGCACTGATGATGCCGGAGGTAACCGTCTGGCCGAGGCCGAACGGATTGCCGATGGCCACGACAAAATCCCCGACCCGGATCGAGTCGGAGTTCGCCGTCGGCAACGCGGTGAGATTTTCCACCGGCACCTTGATCACGGCCACGTCGGTGTCGGGGTCCGTGCCCACCACCTCCGCCTGCAGATGCCGGCCATCACGCAGCGTGACCGTGATCTCAACCGCATTGGCGACCACGTGGCTGTTGGTCAGCACCAGTCCGCGCCTGGCGTCCACAATGACGCCGGAACCCAGCGCCTGGGTCTTGCGCTCAATGGGACCATCGGGGATTTTGAAGAAACGCCGGAAAAAGGGATCTGTGAGCAAGGGATTGTTCTGGACCACGATCCGGCCTTCGGTGGCGATATTCACCACGGCCGGGGTGGCCTGCTCGAGCATGGGGGCCAGGCTCGGCACCTGTTGACCATCCGTCGTCTCCGGCAACGCCGGCCATGCACGCCCGGTCAGTACGAGCAGCATCACCGCCACGCTTGCAAGAATCGAATCTTTCAAGGCCATGCAGGCATTACTCCCCAAATGAAAATTTGAACATGTCACCGGAGTGTCATGCCGGCTTTCGCCGGGCTGACGAGACCGGGACTGACTTCTGTCCCCGCTGTTCTCTTTAGTATGACAGCGCCGGCAAAAGTTCTGGCGGCGAATAAGGAAAAAAAACGCAAGGCGACTCACGTCGCCCTGCGTTGTTCATTGCCCTGGACTCAGTTCTGTACCGTGATCTTGCGGGGCTGCACCTTCTCGTGCTTGGGCACCGTGATTTCCAGTACACCGTCCTTGCCGCGCGCCTTGATGGCATCCGTATCAGCGGTATCCGGCAGGCTGAAGCGGCGGTAAAACGTCCCGCGAATGCGCTCCACACGGCGGAAGCCTTCCCGCTCCTCTTCCGTCTCCGCCTTGCGCTCGCCGCGCACGGTGAGCACGCCATTTTCGGCCGTGATCTCGATATCCTTTGGATCGACGCCCGGCACATCGGCCAGGATCACAAATTGATTCGCCTCTTCCTTGATATCCACTGCCGGTCGCCAGGAACTGGTGACCACATTGGACGCATCATCATTGCTGCCATCAAAACCGCCCTGCTCCCAGTTGCCCAGGCGATTGAGTTCCTTCTGGAAACGATCCAGCAGGCTGAAAGGTTCGTAGCGTACGAGTGTCATGTTGCACCTCCTGAAGTTTGCGAAATTACCGTCACCCCCTTAGATGGGGGACGGCCTCGGGAATTCAAGGGGGTCAGGGGGATCTGGGGTCAGGTCTTGCAATCAAGCATCCAAACGCGAATCAGTAACCTAACCTCGCGAATTACAAGGATGCATGATTGCAAGACCTGACCCCAGATTTGATACATCTATATGCGGTAGGCGGTGGTGGTCATTACCCGGGCAACCACGGCCATCAGCCCGCGCACCGGCTCCGGCAGGTCTGCGGCGCCCGATTTCGTGGCTTGCGTAGCATGTCGGCTTTCGTCATCCCGCATCCGGCGCACGATGGCCCGGCTTGCCGCATCGGACCTGGGCAATTGCTCCAGGTGTGAATCCAGGTGCCGCACCACCTGGCGCTCGGTCTCGGCCATAAACCCCAGCCCCCACCGATCTCCCAGCAGGCTGGCCAGCGACCCGATGGCAAATGAACCCGCATACCAGAGCGGTTGCAACAGGCTCGGCCGGCTGCCCAACGCCTCCAGCCGTTCCGAGCACCAGGCCAAGTGGTCTTCCTCCTCGCGTGCGGCCTGTTCCATGGCCCGGTGCGTCTCCGGATTACGGGCCCACAGGGCGTGGGCATGGTACAGGGCCTGGGCCGCTACCTCCCCGGCATGGTTGACCCGCATCAGCCCGGCCGCATGGGCGCGCTCTCCGGCAGTCAGCCGCGCTTTCGGCACCGCGCGGCCTGGATTCTCATTAATGGTGTGGGACGGGCGCCCCAATGCCGCCCCCAGCATGCGATCCAGACCGATGATGGCGCGGTCCAGCGGGGTCAGATTGCGTGGGTTCATTGCAGTGCGTTCAATTCAGGGAAATTGAGCCAATTTTTCTTTAGATTCAGTATATTGACAGCATTCGGGTCAGCCCGTACCATTGCGCGTTCTTTTTGCGCCTCATCGGACTACTAACCCATGAAAACCTACACTGCCCGCCCTGCGGATATCAAGCGCGACTGGTTCCTTATAGATGCCAGCGGCAAGACCCTGGGCCGTCTCTGCACCGAGATCGCCCGGCGCCTACGCGGCAAGCACAAAGTGCAGTTCACGCCCAACATGGATACCGGCGATTACATCGTCGTGGTCAATGCCAGGGACGTGCGCGTTAC
>CAYMXG010000310.1:0-3400 GCA_964394115.1 uncultured Enterobacteriaceae bacterium
CCTCGGCGATCATGGGTCCGTAGATCATGCCGAAGCGTCCGGCGGGACCCAGTATCCCGCCCAGCACCGCCGCGGGCGTGCGGCCCTGGTCGTCCATGCCCTTGGCAATGGAAAGACAGATGCAGTGATCGGGAATGTGCGCCTGGATCCGTTCTGCCAGCTCCGCATGGGGTAGCGCGGGCAGCGCGAATATCACGAAATCCTTTTGTGCGGCGGCCTGCTCCAGCGGCATGCTTTCCGAACCGTCTTCGAGGTTCCGCTCCCAGAACGTGAGCGCGTGCCGGCCGGACAACAGGTGTTCCATGCTGCGTCCCATCTCCCCGTGGCCGAGGACGAGAACGGAAAAGCGCATAATCGACATGGTCTCCGGGCCAAATTGCCTGCTGTCTTCACTATACTGATTGTCCATTCATCGTGACATAGTCGGGGGAGCCAGGGCGATGCCGGGTACGCCGACACCGCGGATCATCTTCGTGCCGGGGAAAAACCCCAAGCCGCCTCCGCAGGAACACCGGGCACAACTCTGGCGCTGCCTGCTGGAAGGCGTGCGCCGCGCGCGGCCGGAGATCTGCGCGGATATGCAGTCTCATGGCGATGCGTTCTCCCTGGCGGACTGGAACTACAGTTACTACGGCTGCCAAAAGCCAATGGGGCCGGACATCCCCTGGATCGACGCATTGATCCGGCAGCCGGCAGCCACGGCCGAGGACCAGCGCGAGGCGCGGCGTTGGAGCCGGCGCGCGGTGCGCGTGGCTTATCTCGTAGCCGACGAGTTCCCCGCGCTGATTCCGCACCTGCCCGATCCGAAGGTGAAGGCCACCATCGAGGAGACACTGCGCTACTTCGATAACCGCGACGGCGTGGCGGAGTTGGTGCGCCGGCCCCTGGAGAAACTCTTTCACGAGGACTGCGGCCTGCACACGCCGTTCATGATCATCGGCCACAGTCTGGGCTCGGTCATCGCCTGGGACGCGCTGTGGAAGCTGTCACGCGAGGACACCAGCGGCTGCCGCGTGGACCTGTTCCTGACGTTCGGCAGCCCGCTGGGCACGCGCTTCGTGCAGAAACGGATCCTGGGCCACGACCGTACAGGCCGGGATCAATATCCCACGAATATCCGGCGCTGGCACAACGTCACCGCCACGGGCGATCTGACTGCGTTCGACCCGCGCTTGCGCAATGATTTCTACGAGATGGTCAAGCTGGGCCTGACCGAGGACATCCTCGACAACCGTGAGCCGGTTTACAATTATTTCCGCAATGACCAGGGACTCAACGTGCACCGATCCTACGGCTACCTGGTCAATCCCGCCGTTGGCGCCGTGATCGCTTCGTGGTGGGGGGAAAAGACCAAAGATACAAGTAGGGTGGGTTAGGCGCGCAGCGCCGTAACCCACCAACTCACTGGCTAGCTGTGACTTTCCCGCCCGCCAGCCACGCCCCCACCGCCAGCAGGCAGAAAAATCCGCAGGTCAGCGCGAATGGCCGCGATGTGCCGTCATGGAACACACCCACCGACAGCGCCGCCAATGAACCCATGCCGACCTCGATGGCGAGCAGCATGGCTGCCGCGGGCCCGGTCCGGCCAGAGCTGGCGTTCATGGCCAGCGTCGGCGTGGTCGCGAACACCGGCCCGTCGCCGAAGGCCATGACGGACAGCGACAGGGCGAGCAGCGCCGGGGTTTCCCAGCCGCCGAACACGATGGCCAGCAGCGCGACACCGCCGCTGACCGCGGGCACCATGCCCAGCACCATAAGCTTGTCGCCGCTCCAGTGCCGCGCCAGGCGCCCGGTAAGCAGGCTGCCGGCGCCGTAGGAGAGGACCAGCAAGCCCTGGAAATAGCCGAAGTATTCCGTCGGCAGTCCATGCTGCTGGATCAGGATGAACGGTCCCGCAGTCACGAATGCAAAGAAGAATGCGATGGTGGATCCGCCGATGAGCGTGTAGCGGATGAAATCGCGGTTGCGCAGCAGGCCCAGGTAATCGCCCAGCACCTCGCGCAAACGCAGTGCGTCGAGGTCACGCCGCCCGGACTCCCGCAGAAAGATATAAATGAGCGCCGTGGTGATCAGCGCCACGACGGCGAGGAAATAGAAATTCATGCGCCAACCGAACCAGATGAAGATATAGCCGCCCAGGATCGGGGCCACCGCCGGCATCATGGCCGTGGCGACGCCATACCAGGCAATGGCGCGCACCTGTTCCCGATCCGTGAATATGTCGCGGATCACTGCCAGCACCACGACTCCTTCCACCGCGGCCATCAATCCCTGCAGCACTCGTGCCGCGATCAATTGCTCGATGCTTTGCGCCAGCCCGCACAGCAGGCTGAACAATGTGAATCCCGCCAGCCCGGCCAGGAAAACGGGCCGGCGGCCGAAACGTTCGGACAATGGACCGTGGACCAGCGTGCCCAGCGCATAGGCCAATGCATTCATGCTCATGGACAATTTGGCAGTGGCGGCGTCCGTGCCGAAATAGGCCGGTAGATGGGCCAGGCTCGGCGCATACAGATCCGTGGACATCATGGCCACGGAACTGGCAAGGATCAGGATGGCGAGAACGAGGTTGGAGTTCATGGCGGCGGGCATTGTATCCGGTTGTGCGGGCCGCCAATCCGGCCGCCCGTGTTAAGATGGAATTCAAGCCGGTACCCCGCGTTGCGCCAAGCATGAACAAGTCCCTGGACCCCAAGGAAGTTGCCGAATTTGCAGTGCTGACCGCGGAAGTGGCGGGCCGGATTGCATTGCAATATTTCCGCACCGATGTGGAGGTGACCAACAAGGCGAAGAAGCGCGCCTTCGATCCGGTGACGCGGGCGGACAGGGAAGTGGAAGCGTGTATTCGCACCCGCATCCTCGCGCGTTTCCCCGGTCACCGTATCGTCGGCGAGGAGTACGGCACGGAAGGCGACGCGGCGGCGCCCGCATGGCTCATCGACCCCATCGACGGCACGCGCACCTTCATCAGCGGCTCGCCCATGTGGGGCGTGTTGCTCGGTTTGATTGACGGTGACCACTGTGTTGCCGGCCTCATGCACCAACCCTTCGTCGGCGAAACCTTTGTCGGCAGCGGCGCCGGGGCATTCCTGGTGCGCGATGGCCGCTGGCGGAAGCTCGCGGTGCGCGGCACGGAGTCGCTCGCCGATGCGACGCTGGCCTGCACGCATCCGGGCATGTTTCGCACCGCGCCCGAGCTGGCCGCGTTCCAGCGCGTGGAAAGCCGTTGCCGACTGTCCCGTTTCGGTACCGAATGTTACGGCTATTGCCTGCTGGCGGCCGGGTTTCTGGATATCGTCATCGAGGCGGACCTGGAACCCTACGACATCGTGCCGCTGATACCGGTGGTGGAGGCGGCCGGTGGCGTCGTCAGCAACTGGCGCGGAGAGCCAGCCATCGC
>CAYMXG010000311.1:0-3388 GCA_964394115.1 uncultured Enterobacteriaceae bacterium
GAGATCGTGGATTTTCTCAATAACGGGCTGTGCAGCGCCGGGCCGGATCGCTGCAAGGCAGCCCTGCAGAAAGGTGTGCCCACCATCTTCGCGTCGGGAAACATCGATTTCATCATCGCCGGACCCATAGACGATGCGCGGGCCCGCTATCCGGGCAAGCGTTACCACGTTCACAACGCGGCACTGACTGCGGTGCGCACAGAGGAACCGGAATTGCAGGCCCTGGCAGCGCATATGGCGGGGTTGATCCGCGAGGCACGCGGGCCGGTGAGTTTCTTTGTTCCGCTGCACGGGTTCTCCGCCCACGACAGCCCCCAGGGCCACCTGCATGATCTGTCGCAGCCGCCGGTGTTTGCCGCGATCCTGAAGCGTGTGTTGCCGCCGGGCGTGCCGGTGGTCGAGTTGCCGTGCCACATCAACGATGAACAGTTTGCCGACGCCATCGTTGCCCACGTCATGTCGAGACCATGAACCTGACCAACGAGGACGTGCAGGAGATCCTGCAACTACTGGATGCCACGTCATTCAACGAGTTGTACCTGGAAACGGACCGGTTCAAGCTGGCGTTGCGGCGGGACGGTGCCGGGGAGTGGACACAGGCACTTGAGGTAGTGGCGCGGCCGAAAGTGCATGCAACTGCCCCGCCCGCCGTGCCTAACCCGGATCCGATGGAGGCGGTGCCGGGGGAGGTGGCGTCACGCCCGCATCTGATTGATGTAAGCACCCCGTTGCCCGGAACCTTCTACCGCGCCCCGCAACCCGGTGCGCCGCCGTTCGTGGAGATCGGGTCGATGGTGGACGCGACCACGGTGGTCTGCATCATTGAAACCATGAAGCTGATGAACTCCGTGCGCGCGGGGTTGCGCGGCAGCATCGCTGAATTCTGTCTTGTCGACGCGCAGTTTGCCGGCCCGGGCGCAGTGTTGATGCGCATCCAGCCGGAACCAGCCTGATGTTGAAGCGCATACTCATTGCCAACCGTGGCGAGATTGCCGCGCGCATCCTGCGTACCTGCCGCCACTTGGGGATCGAAACGGTGCTCGCCGCCTCGGAGGCGGACATGGATTCGGTGCCGGCCCGGCTCGCCGACCGTGTCATCTGTATCGGTCCGGCGCCGGCCGCCGGGAGTTATTTGAATGTGGACGCCGTGCTGGCGGCGGCGCGGCAGTGCGGGGCACAGGCCATCCATCCGGGTTACGGATTTCTGTCCGAGAACAGCAGACTGGCCCGCGCCTGCGCGGCGCAGGGCATCATCTTTATCGGTCCGGACGCGGCGCAATTGGCCGCGGTGGGCGACAAACTCAGCGCCCGCGAGCATGCCGTCGCCGCTGGTGTGCCGGTGGTGCCCGGAGGCGCGGTGCAGTCCATCGAGGAGGCCCGGTCGCGGGTGCAGGCCATCGGGTATCCGGTGCTGATCAAGGCGGTCGGCGGGGGCGGCGGCCGCGGCATGAAGCCGGTGCATGATGCGGCGACGCTGGAAGACGCGCTGCAACTGGGCGCCGCGGAGGCACATGCCGCTTTTGCCGATGCACGCATGTACTTGGAACGCTTCATCAGCGGCGGCCGGCACATCGAGGTGCAGATCCTGGGCGACGGTGCCGACGTGATTCATTTCGGGACCCGTGACTGTTCCATTCAGCGGCGTTTCCAGAAACTGGTGGAAGAGGCCCCGGCACCGTACCTGTCCGCGGCCCTGCGCGCGCGTCTGCATGACGCCGCGGTGGCCTTCGCCCGTCACCTGCACTACCGCGGACTCGGCACCGTGGAGTTCCTGGTGGATGAGCAGGAGAACTTCCATTTCCTCGAGATGAATGCCCGCATCCAGGTTGAGCACCCGGTGACCGAGGCCATCTGCGGCGTGGATCTGGTGGCCGAGCAGATCGCCATCGCCGAGGGCCGGCCGTTGCGACTGCGACAGGAAGAGATTGTATTTTCCGGGCACGCAGTGGAATGCCGGATTAATGCCGAGGACTGGAAGCAGGATTTCCGTCCCAGCCCGGGGACCCTGGAGCAGGTGGAATTTCCGGTGGGTGCCGGCATTCGCGTGGACACGCACGTGCAAAGGGGTGCGCACGTCCCGCCCCATTACGATTCGTTGCTTGCCAAGCTCATCGTGCACGGCAGCGACCGGGGTGACGCCTTGCGGCGGCTGCATTCTGCACTTGATCGTTGCGCCATTCGCGGCGTCGAGAGCAACCTGGGAATGCACCGGGCGCTGTTGGGCGCCGGCGACTTCCATCATGGTGGCGTCCATACAGGATGGTTGCCCGCGTTTCTGGAGCGGCACGCGGCAGAGGGGGGAGCGCATGGCTGATATTCAGATCCTGGATGTCTCGATCCGGGATGGAAACCAGAGCCTGTGGGGGGCCACCGGGTTGAACACGGCGCAGGTCCTGACCATTGCACCGGTCATGGATCGCGTGGGTTTTCGCGCGCTGGACTATACCTCCAGTACGCACATGGGCGTCGACGTTCGGGTCCACCGGGAAGACCCGTGGGAGCGCATCCGGTTGGTGCATGCGGCCATGCCGGATACCCCGCTGCAGTTCATCGGCACCGGGTTCCGTTTCATCTCCTGGGAACGATCGCACCCGGATTTCATGCAACTGGTCTATGACCGGCTGGTCGCGAACGGCGTGACCCGGTTCGTGGTGCTGGATCCCATGCATGAGATGTCGTCCCTGTTCGAAACCGCGCGCCAGGTGCGCAGGGCCGGCGGCAGCGAGATCATCGCCGCGCTTACCTACACCATAAGCGCCGTGCATGACGACGCCTTCTACGCCGGGCTCGCCGCGCAGATGTCAGCCAATTCCGACATTGACCGGGTCTATCTCAAGGACCCGTCCGGCCTGCTCACTCCGGAACGGGCGCGCGGCCTGATCCCGGCGATCCAGGCGGCGCTCGGCAGCACACCGCTGGAGATTCATTCCCACTGCACCATCGGCCTTTCGCCGCTGACGTACATGCTCGCTGCGGAGCTGGGTGTTTCGGTGCTGCAGGTGGCCTGCGGACCGCTGGCCAACGGCAGTTCCCTGCCCAATGCGGAACGCATCGTGGCGAACCTGCGGGAACTGGGGCACAGCGTGGACATCTGCGATCGCGCGCTGGCGCAGGTGGCGGATTACTTCACACGTCTGGCCACGGCCGAAAACCTGCCGGCAGGTACGCCACAGGAATTCGATGCCTCTTTCCTGCGTCACCAGGTGGCCGGCGGCGTGTTGACGACGACCCGGCGCCAGCTGGCCGAGATCGGACTGGAGGATCGATTCCCGGCGGTCATCGACGAGGTGAGCCGGGTACGCGCGGAGCTGGGTTACCCGATCATGGTCACGCCGTTTCCACAGATTGTCTGTACCCAGGCCCTGTACAACGTCATTGGCACGGAACG
>CAYMXG010000312.1:0-3380 GCA_964394115.1 uncultured Enterobacteriaceae bacterium
GGAAGGGTGAGGGCGGCATCTTCGGTCCGAACTCGGCCTGGTCGTCGGCATTGGCAAATTGGAAAAACGCCAGCGCACCACCGTCTGCGAGACCAAAAAACGTGTGGCAGTACGTGCGCAACTTGCCGAACAACTGGTCCGATTCCGACCACGCAGCAAGGAGCGGCAGGCCGATGACATCCTCGTAGAAGCGCCGTGTCTTTTCCATGTCCGCCGTGACGTAGGCGGTGTGGTGCAGACGCTGCGGCAGCCCTGCTTTACCGGTCATGCCTGTTCTCTCCTGTTGCCGCCGGTCAGAAGCGATACTCGACGTCCACGCCCCAGGTCAGCGGCTGGCCTTTGAAGACGAAATTGTTTGAATAGCCCGGGCTTGGGAAGAACTGCGGGCCCGGCGACCACTCCGAATTATATTCCTCGTCATTCAGGTTTTTCGACCAGGCCGTGATCGCCCACGTCTCGCTTTCAATCCCGCCGCGAAGGTTCAGCAAGTGCACCGGGTGGCGCACGGTGAAGTTATCCGGGTAGAAATAGGTAGGGCCGATGACCTGGAAATCCGTGCGGATGAATCCTGTGACACCGCCCCAGGCCGCGAACGGATGGCGGTACTGGGCGCCCACGTTCAGTGTGTATTCGGAAACCAGCGGCGCCTCGTTGCCGACATCCAGCGGTGAGCGCGCCGACTCCCTGATTTCACTGTCCGTGTAGCCAAGGCCCACGTGCATGTCGAGTCCTTCGGTAACCATGGCCGTGGCCTCGAACTCGACGCCCTCGTACATCACCTTGTCCAGGTTGCCCAGGTTCTGGGTGCTGGTGGTCGGGTCGAACACGAAGTAGTAGGAGCCCTGGGCGCTGGTGTGGTAGACGTTCAAGCTGGTGTTCAGGCGGCCGTCCAGGAACTGGGCCTTGATGCCGCCCTCGTAGGTGTTCGCGACTTCCTCGTCGAACAGGTCGTTGATGCCGGCGATGCCGGCGGAGCCGACGCCGGTCTGATTGAAGCCGCCGCTGCGGAAGCCGCGGCTGTAGCCCAGATAGAACATCCAGTCGTCCACGGGCTTCCAGCGCAGCGTCACCTTGGGTTGCAGCTCGTCCCAGCTCTTCTTGCGCTTGTCTCCGGAGATGGCGTCCGGCGTCACGAACGGGTTCACAAACGTATCCAGGAACAGCTGCGGCGTCTCGGTGGTGTTCTCGCGATTGTCATTGTCGTAGCGCAGGGCCAGCGAGCCTTCCAGGTCGTCGGAGATGTCATAGCTCATTTCGCCGAACATTGCCCAGGCAAAGTTGTCCTGGGAATCGGACAGGAACGTGTTCTGCGGCGCGTTCAGTGGCAAAGGCGTGTGCTTTACGGTGCGCACGCCCTGTGCACAGTCAAAGATGAAAAAGACGCCCGGAATGCCCGGGGCTGTTTCACTGCAGTCCCATACGTTGCCGGTGGAAATGAAGCGATCGGTAGCGATGAAGTAACCACCCACGATCCAGCGGAAACGCTGGTCGGCGGGCGACGTGAAGCGGAATTCCTGGCTGAAAGCCTCTACGTCCAGGAACTGGTGTTGTGCCTGGTCCGCCAACCCCGGGAGGCCCGGTATAAGTTGCACGTTGTATATCGCGGAATCAACATTCGGCAGGAAATCGAACTGGTCGCCGGTCAGCAGTTCCTCGAGGTCATCGTAGGCGGAGACCGAGGTCAGCGTGCCGTAGTCGGTCTCGTAGTCCATCTTCAGCGAGACGTTCCACATGTCGCGCTCGTTTTCGCCCTCGTTGTTCACCTGTACCGGCAGGCTGGTGTCGTTAACGTCCCGCGTGATGTTGAAATAAAGCGCCTGCGTGTCCACCTGCGAGATGTTGAAGCGCAGGTCGGCCTTGAACTGGGCGTTGGGCTCCCAAATCAGGCGCGCGCGGCCGGAGATGTCCTCGAACGGATCCGCCTCCTCGTCCAGGTGCGGATTATTGATGTGCCCGTCGGTGTCGAAGTAGGAGAACGAGCCGCGGAACTTGAGGGTCTCGGAACCCGGAACCGGGCCGCCCAGCTCGCCGCGCACCTTGAAACCGGGTCCGGATTCATATCCGGCCATGACCCTGCCCTCGAGTTCATCACCGGGTTCCTTGGTGCGAATGATGACCGCGCCGCCGATGGCGTTGCGCCCGTAGAGCGCGCCCTGGGGTCCCTTCAGGACTTCGATCTGCTCGATGTCGAACAGTTCCTGGTTGAACTGGGATGGGTTGGCCATCAATACCCCGTCGACCATGACCGCCACTGACGGTTCGCTGTTGCGGGCCTGGGAGATGCCGCGCACGGTGATGAACGAAGTGCCCTGGTTCTGGGTCTGCACCATGGTCATATTTGGAGTGAGGGCGATGTAGTCCTGCGGCCGCTCGATGCCGGCGGATCTGATCTCCTCCGCGGAGAACACGTTCACCGCCACCGGGACATCCTGGTAGGACTCGTCGCGCTTACGCGCCGTCACCACGACCTCCTCCAGCTCCTCGGATTGCGCCCATGCCACCGGCACAGCCAGGCAAACAGCCGGGATCAGACACCCGGCCAGCGTTGTTCTTTTCATGCGCTCCTCCCCGGAAACAGTGTTCTTGCCAATTTGCGCGCGATACTATGTATTTCGCTAGCCGAAGTCAATTTCGAGCAGCGAAAAACGGCGGGAGGATCGCATGGAAAAAGGTATAAACGCTGTAACCCGCATTTGCGGCGCCGGGGCGGATCAAATCAACATCCGCGGCCTGGACCTGGTCAACGACCTGATGGGCAAGACCGGCTTCACGGGCATGTTCCTGCTGCAGGCGCTGGGAAGGCCACCGACACCACTGCAAATCACGTTGGTGGACGCGGTGCTGGTGACCATCATGGAACACGGACTGGTACCATCGGCGGTGGCAACCCGGCTCACGTACCATGGCGCGCCCGACTCGTACCAGGGGGCCATCGCAGCGGGACTGCTCGGCGTCGGTGACCGATATGCCGGCACAGCCGGGCTGTGCGGCGCCCTGTTCCAGCGCCTCCTGGCCGTTCCCCATGCACAACGTGAGGATGCGGTGCGCGCCGAAATTCGCGCCCACCGGTCGCAGAAACGCCCGCTTCCCGGTTTCGGCCATCCCACACATCGGGAGGCGGACCCCAGGGTGCCGCGGCTCATCGAAATTGCGACACAGGCAGGCGTGAAAGGGGAACACATTGGCATCATGCACCTGGTCGAGTGGCAACTGGCGCAGGAACTGGGCCGTAAACTCCCGGTGAATATCAGCGCCGCCATTGCCGCCGTGCTCGGAGAAGCCGGTATCCCGGTGTCAATGATGCGAGGGGTCGTGCTGGTGGCGCGGTGCGCGGGGCTGGTCGGGCACTTGCACGAAGAGATGGAACAGCCCATTGGAGA
>CAYMXG010000313.1:0-3371 GCA_964394115.1 uncultured Enterobacteriaceae bacterium
ATCTGGACCACGACCCAGGGTGCATTCGCGATCCGCGATCAGGTGGCGATCTTCTGCGCACTGCCCATGAGCCATGTGCGCGTGGTGCCGCTCGAGATCGGCGGCGGGTTCGGCGGCAAGGACACGGCCTACATCGAGCCGCTGGCCGCCATGCTGGCAAAAAAGGCCGACCGGCCGGTCAAGATCGTCATGAGCCGGGCCGAATCCCTGCGCGCCACCGGCCCCAGCTCCGGCACGTATATCAAGGCGAAGATGGGAGCGAAACGGGACGGCACCCTGGTCGCGGCCGACCTGACCCTGTGCTTCGAAGCCGGCGGGTTTGCGGGGGGACCCATCGCGCCCGGCACATTGACGTCCATCACCCGCTACAACATCCCGAACGTAAAGCTGGAAGGCTTCGACGTCCTCGTCAATAAGCCGAAGATGAAACCCTACCGAGCGCCCGGAGCCACGCAATCGCACTTCGCGGTGGAACAGATAATGGATGAACTGGCGGAAAAGATCGGCATGGACCCGGTGGACTTCCGGTTGAAGAACGTCATGAAAACGGGCGATCGGCTGATCCTCGGCTTCCCGAGTCCGCCGGTCGGCGGTGACGGGATTCTGGAAGCCGTGAAAGAACACCCGCATTACAAGGCGCCGCTGGAGAAGAACCAGGGGCGCGGCATGGCCTTCGGCTTCTGGTTCGGCGCCGGGCTCACCTCCAGCGCAGAACTCAGCGTAAACAGTGACGGCACCGTGCAGATGTGCACAGCCAGCTGCGATCTGAGCGGAACACGGCTGACACTAGCGATGCAGGCGGCCGAGGCCCTCGGCATCGACGTTGACGATGTCTCGCCGACCGTCGGCGACACGCATTCCGTCGGTTACGCGCTACAGACGGTCGGCAGCCGCACGACCTTTGCGACTGGCATTGCCGTGTATGAAGCCGCGCAAACGGTGCTGAAGGAAATGGCTGCTCGCGCTGCGCTGCTCTGGGAAACCGATGCGGAAAATATCAGCGTGGACCACGGTATTTTCACGGATCGGAACAATCCCGCACACAAGTTCAATTTCAAGGAACTGGCGGACAAGCTGGAACACAGCGGCGGCCCGGTCAGCGCGCAGTCGACGGTCACGCCCGAACGGGTGGGCTTCCAGCTCGCCGCGCTCCTGGTTGACGTCGAAGTCGACACCGAGACCGGCAAGGTGGACATCCTCCGCTGCACGGCGTTTCAGGACGCCGGCAAGGCCGTGCACCCGGACTTCGTTGCTGGCCAGGTCCAGGGCGGCGGCGCACAGGGGCTGGGCTGGGCGCTGAACGAGGAATTCTGGTACGACGCGAAGGGCCACTTGTGCAATGCCAGCCTGCTGGATTACCGCATGCCAACGGCGCTCGACGTGCCGATGATCGACGTCGTCATATTGGAGACGCCGAACCCGGGTCACCCTTATGGTGTGCGCGGCGTGGGCGAAGTACCGATCGTGCCTCCGGCGGCGGCGGTGGCCATCGCGATCCATAACGCCATCGGCGTGCGCATGGACCACCTGCCCATGAAACCCGGCTGCGTGCTGCAGAAAATCAAGGAGAAGCGGGCTGCGGCTGCTGCATAATCTTGGCTACCGTCTGGATCCCGAGCACTTTGCAGTCCCTCACCAACGGTGAGATCACCGTCCGCGCGGAGGGCGGCAACGTCAAGGAACTGGTCGAGGACCTCGACCGCAACTATCCCGGATTCAAGTCGGCGATCGTCGCCGAAGGCGTGCTGGTTCGTCCCGGTATCAGTGTCGTCGTCGACGGCAGCGTCGTGAAGAAAGGCCTGTTGCACCCGGTCGGCGTCGAAAGTGAAGTGTTCTTCATTCCCGCCATCGGCGGCGGCTGAAGCATCATGGTCGATACCGGCAACAAGGTTCAAATCCGCGTTGGATCAATATAAGGAGATCGGAGATGATTGGCTACGTGACGCTTGGTACAAATGACATCGCCCGCGCGGCGAAATTCTACGATGCATTGCTGAGCGAATTGGGCGCCAAGCGCGCCATGGAGTCGGACCGGTTCATTGCCTGGGCCGCCGATCCCAAGCAGCCGTCAATCGCCATCATCAAGCCTTTCGACGGCAAGCCTGCAACCGTCGGCAATGGCATGATGGTTTCAATCGCGGCGGGCAGCAAGGAAAAGGTGAACGCACTGCATGCGAAGGCCATGACACTCGGAGGCAAGGATGAAGGCGCACCGGGTCCGCGCGGAGAAGGCGGATTCTATGCCGCCTATTTTCGTGACCTCGACGGCAACAAGCTCTCCTGTTTCTGCATGGGCTAGGGGTGCACTCCGGATACTGGCCCACGGTGCTGTGCGCCTTGGCCCTGCCCTGCCCGGACGGCATGCAACCCCTGCGGTCAACCCGCTACGAAGACGTGCAGGCGCCGGCACCTACGGCGTCATGCCGCTGCCGGGCCATTGAACCCTCGCTCCACGCAATATCTGGAACTTCCCCTTCGAATTTCTCTGGAGCAGAAATCGTGAAAAGCGCACGCAATTTTTTCGTGATGTCCGTTGGCCTGTTCCTGTCCTTGCACGCGGGAATGATTTCCGCCGCGGAAACATTGACCACGGTCGCCGAGCAGTCCGGTCTCCTAAAGACAGGACGCTATGCAGAGGTGGAGACGTTGTGCCGGGCATTTGCCGCCCGCCACCCAAATCGTGTGCGCTGCTTCGACATGGGCACGACGCCGGAAGGACGCACCCTGTGGGCGCTGTCGGCATCCAATGACGGCACGCTGACGCCGGAACTGGCGCGCAAGCGCAACCGGCCGGCCATCGTCGCCCAGGGCGGTATCCATGCCGGTGAGATCGACGGCAAGGACGCCGGATTCATGTTTCTGCGTGAACTGCTGGAGGGCAAGGAAGGCGGCGCCGCGCTGGATGCGATCACCCTGGTGTTCATCCCGGTCTTCAATGCGGACGGCCATGAGCGCTTCGGGCGCTGGAACCGCCCCAACCAGGCCGGCCCGGAGGAAATGGGCTGGCGCACCACGGCGCAGAATCTGAATTTGAACCGCGATTACATGAAGGCCGACACGCCTGAAATGCAAGCCATGCTGCGTCTGCTGAACGCCTGGGACCCGATGGTCTATGTGGATCTGCATGTGACCGACGGCGCGGACTTTGAGCACGACATCTCCATCACCACCGAACCCAGCGGCGCCGGCGATCCTGAACTGATGGCGTTGGCCGTGGAGATGCGGGACCTCGTGATCGCGCACCTGGCTGAAACCGGATCACTGCCCCTGCCCTACTATCCGAGTTTTGTCGTCGAGGACGACCCGGCTTCCGGTTTCGCGATCAAGCCCGCCGGACCGCGTTATTCCGACAGTTACTGGGGCCTGCACAA
>CAYMXG010000314.1:0-3361 GCA_964394115.1 uncultured Enterobacteriaceae bacterium
GTATCCAGCGGATACTTACTGGACCCCGGCTTTCGCCGGGGTGACGGCGCCGGAACGCGCTGAACGTTTAGTAGTTCTGCAAGGTTCAGTAATGCGGCGCGGATTATAGCCTCATAATTCAACGTGTCGCGCCAACTCCGCGGCCACTTGTTCCAGCGGCAGATCTTGCTGCTCGCCCGCGGTGCGCAGCGGCTTGAATCCAACCGTGCCGTTCTGCAGCTCGGTCTCGCCCAATACCAGCGCGAAGGCAGCGCCGGAGCGGTCCGCCTTCTTGAACTGGCTCTTGAAGCTGCCACCGCCGCAATTCAAGACCAGCCGCAACCCGGGGACACGATCGCGCAACTGTTCCGACACTTGCATGATCCGGGCTTGCGCCTCTGGCGCCACGGCAATCAGGTATGCATGCGGGGCTTCAGGCTCCGGCCGCTGCGTGGACTGGCCGGCAAGTTCGATGAGCCGCTCCAGGCCCATGGCAAAGCCGACCGCCGGCGCGGGCTTGCCGCCGGACGCGGCGATCAATTCATCGTAGCGCCCGCCTGCGCATACCGCGGATTGGGCGCCAAGCCGGTCCGTCAACCACTCGAATACCGTGCCATTGTAATAGTCGAGTCCCCGCACCAGGCGCGGGTTAACCCGGTATTCCACGGAACTGGTGTCCAGAATCTCCCGCAGCAGGGCAAAGTCACGTGCCGAAGCCGCATCGAGAAATTGCTCCAGCGTGGGCGCTCCAAGGATCAGTGCCTGCAGGTCCGGATTCTTGCTGTCGAGGATACGCAGCGGATTCTTTTGCAGCCGCTCGCGACTGTCAGCATCAAGCTGGTCCAGGTGGCTGGAGAAGTAATCCAGCAATACCGCGCGATAACGCTGCCGTGCGTCGGCCTGCCCGAGGTTGTTGATTTCCAGGCTCAGGCCGCCGAGGCCAAGTTCCCGCCACAGACGCGCGCTCATCAGGATCAACTCGGCGTCCACATCCGGTCCCGGAAAGCCGAACGCCTCGGCGCCTATCTGGTGAAACTGGCGAAAACGGCCTTTTTGCGGCTTTTCATAGCGAAACATGGGGCCGAGGTACCACAACCGCTGGGCGCCCTCATTGAGCAATCCGTGTTCAAGGACCGCGCGCACGCAGCCGGCAGTGCCCTCCGGCCGCAGCGTCAGGCGCTCGTCGTTACGATCGGCGAATGTGTACATCTCCTTGGTAACGATGTCGCTGGTGTCGCCGATGGAGCGCTCGAACAGTTCGGCGTGCTCCAAAACCGGCAGGCGAATCTCGCGGTAGCCATAGGCGTCCAGGACGCGGCGGCAGACAGACTCGAGCCGCCGCCACGACGACATCTGTTCCGGCAGCACATCGTGCATGCCGCGCACGCCTTGAATGGATTGAGTCAAATTACTGGCCGAGAGAGAAGCGCGCCACACCGGCGCGCGTGTACGGTGCCGGGTCGAAGGGCTGGCCGTTGAACTCCAGCGAGGCACCGATGGCATAGCCGAGCAGGACGAAAAACGGGGCCTGCCCGTTCAGGGTGAGGGATTCTCCGCCATGGATAAAATCCATGTAAATCCTGTCGCCGGAACGATCGGTGACCTCCAGCCAGGAATCGGTCGTGACGTGAAAAACAACCTGGTCCGACCCGGCTGCTGCGGTGTTCGGCCGGGCGTTCCTGCCTTCTGCCGCGGGCGGGGCAGCGGCATCCGTGCCGCCGGCCGTTTCTCCGCCCTCGTCAACATCGGGCGCGCGATAGTAGGCCGAGGTGGGGTGGGTGACCACGGTGTAGGAATAGGGCAACTGGGATTGCGGCGCCACGGGCGACAGTTTCGCACCGACGGGCGCGGTCGCCAGTGCCGGCGTGGGCGCGGGTGCCGTGACCGGGGGATACGCCGTTTGCCACCACACCGCGAGCAACACTGCCAGGCCCAAGACCACGGCGGCCGTGGCTGCGCGCACGGGCGCATCATCGCTTCGGATCTGCGTCGGGCGGCTGATATCCGGCAGGATGTCGGGAGGAACGGAGGGCGCCTCTTCGTTGTACAGTCCGACCAGGTGTTCCGGGTCAGTGCCGAGGATGCGGGCGTAACCGCGCAGGTAACCGCGCACATAAAGTGCAGTGGGCAGCGCCTGGTGATCGTTGGACTCGATGGCGGCGATTACGCGCGGGTCCAGGTGCAATCGCGACGCGATGTCCGCAAGCGTCAGGTTCTGCGTCTCCCGCAGCGCCTTCAGCGTCTGGCCGAGCGACCCGCGCGTGTTCGCTGATTGCGGATCGCTCATCGAGGGACGCCTACCTGGTGCCGGCCGGCCGCAGTTTCTGCGCCTGTTCCGAATCAGGGAAATTATTGCGCAACATCATGGAATAGCTGGCGACCGCATCCCGGTCGCCGAGTTCTTCCTCGATCTGGATGCCGAGCCAGAGACTCTCCGCCGTCGGCTTGCTGACTTCCAGGTAACGCTGCAGATAGCCGCGCGCCCGTAATGCATCGCCTTGCTCCTGTGACAGCCGGGCCATCTGCACCAGCGCCGTGGACATGCGCGGATTGAGCTCCAGCGCGCTGCGGAAATACTTCTCCGCCTCCGGGATGCGTTTCGCGCCGAGCATGCAAATGCCGGCGTTGGCAAGCGGGATTTCCCGCGTTTCGTAGAGCGGATTGCTGGCGGCCTTGCGAAATACCGCGTCCGCTTCCTCCAGGCGATTCTGCTGGCACAGGAAGCGGCCGTAGTTGTTCATGGTGGCGGAATCATCGCCGCCCAGTTGCAGCGCGCGCTTGAAATTCTGTTCGGCGCGCGCGTAGTCCCCCAGCGTCTGATAGAGAACGCCGTAGGTGTTGTAGGTGAGTGCATATCCGGGGTCCAGCTTGCGCGCGCGATCCAGTTTCTCCAGCGCGTGCTCGTACTCGTGGCGCTGCATGTATTCCACGGCCAGCCTGAGATTGGTGGTGGCGGCCTCATTGGAGGTGGTGCTGGGGCGAATGTTGTCGCCGCCCCCACCGGTGGTGGTATTGCACGCGGCCAGCATGCAGGCCGACAGCACCAGTAGCAGTGCGCCTTTCATATCCTTGCTTCTCCAGTGGCAGCGCGCAGCCGTGCCGCCTTGGGCACCACCCTGCCGACCAGTTGGCCGCAGGCGGCGTCAATGTCCTCGCCCCGGGTGCGACGGGTAATGGTGATCAATCCGGCCTGCATGAGGATGTCCCGGAAGGTGTTGATGTTCGACAGCGGGGAACGAGTATAGCCCGAACCCGGAAACGGGTTGAACGGAATGAGGTTTACCTTGGCGGGGAGGCCGCGTAACAGGCGCGCCAGCTGCCGCGCCTCCGCCGGCCCGTCGTTGATGCCCTCGAGCATCACATATTCAAAGGTAATCGGATC
>CAYMXG010000315.1:0-3360 GCA_964394115.1 uncultured Enterobacteriaceae bacterium
CGGATGATCTTGCCGTCCTCGCGCTGCTCGATGACGTGGGCGGCCCAGCCGGTGACGCGTGAGATCACAAAGATGGGTGTGAACATGGCCGTGGGGATCCCCATCATGTGATAGGACACCGCCGAGAACCAATCCAGGTTCGGGAACATCTTCTTTTCGCGCCACAACACGGACTCAAGCCGCTCCGCGATATCGAACAGGTTGGTGTTACCAGCCTGCAGCGCCAGACGCTTGGCAACCTGCTTGATGACGATGTTGCGCGGATCCGAGATCGTGTACACCGGATGGCCGAAGCCGATGATGATCTCCCTGTGCGCGATGCGCTGCACGATGTCGGCCTCGGCCGCATCGGGCGTCGCGTAGCGTTGCAGGACTTCCAGCGCCACTTCGTTCGCGCCGCCGTGCTTCGGGCCGCGCAGGGCGCCGATGGCGCCGATGACCGCGGAGTAGATATCCGAGCCGGTGCCGGCGATGACGCGCGCAGCGAAAGTGGACGCATTGAACTCGTGTTCCGCGTATAGGATCAGCGAGGTGTGCATGGCGCGCACCCATTCCTTCGCCGCTGGCCTGCCATGCAGCAGGTGCAGGAAGTGCCCGCCGATGCTGTCGTCGTGAGAATCCAGGTCGATGCGGCGGCCGTCATGGGCGAAGTGATGCCAGTAGCACAGCATGGATCCAAAACTGGCCGTGAGCTTGTCGGCGATTTCCCGCGCTTCGGCCGCGGTGGGTTGCTTAGATTCGGGTTGCACGGCGCCCAGTACCGAACACCCGGTGCGCATCACGTCCATGGGGTGGGTTTGCCTGGGCAACAGTTCCAGTGCGGCCAGCACCTGGGCCGGCGGGCGGCGTAACTCGCGCAGTTTCTGCTTGTAAGCGGTTACTTCGGCGCGATTGGGCAGTTTGCCGTGGATCAGGAGGTGGGCAATTTCCTCAAACTCGCACGTCTCCGCGACATCGAGGATGTCATAGCCCCGGTAGTGCAGGTCATTGCCGGTGCGGCCCACGGTACACAGCGCCGTGTTGCCGGCGACGACACCGGACAGGGCCACGGACTTCTTCGGTTTCGGTGTTGCCGCCGGTTGATCGCTCATTCCGGGCCCTCCTGTGAAAACAGCGCATCCAGTTTTTGTTCGTACTCGTGGTAACCCAGGATGTCGTACATCTCCTCCCGGGTTTGCATGATGTCGATGACATTGCGTTGGTGGCCATCCTTGCGCAGCGCCGCGTAGAAGCGCATTGCGCCCCGGTTCATGGCGCGATAGGCCCCGCAGCAGTAGAGCACGATATCCACCCCCACCGCGCCCAGTTCCGGCGTGGAGAACAGCGGTGTTTTTCCGAATTCGGTGATATTGGCCAGAATCGGCACCTTCACCGCGGCGCGAAAGTCACGGTACTGCTCCAGTGTTGCGAGCGCCTCGGGAAAGATCATATCTGCCCCGGCGGCGACGCAGGCCTGGGCGCGTTCGATGGCGGCCGGCATGCCCTCCACGGCGACGGCATCGGTGCGCGCCATGATCACGAAGGCCGGATCGGTACGCGCATCCACCGCGGCCTTGATGCGATCCACCATCTCCTGCTGCGGCACGATGGCCTTGCCCGGCCGGTGGCCACAACGCTTCGCCGCCACCTGGTCCTCGATGTGCATGCCCGCGGCGCCGGCCTTGATCAGGCTGCGGGTGGTGCGTGCGATGTTGAAGGCGCCGCCGAATCCCGTGTCCACGTCCACCAGCAGCGGCAACGTGCACACGTCGGTGATGCGCCGGATATCGATCAGCAGATCCTCCAATGCGCTGATGCCGAGGTCAGGCATCCCGAGGGAGTTTGCCGCCAGTCCCCCCCCGGACTGGTAAATGGCTTTATGCCCCACCCGCTCCGCCATGCGTGCGGCGAGTGCGGTGATGGTGCCGACGACTTGCAGTGGTTTATGTTCGCGCACTGCGTCGCGAAGTCGTGTGCCTGCGGAATCAATCATGATTAACTCCTTGTGTCTGCGCCGCCATTTGCTGCTCGATGCTCTGCCTCGCACTTGCAACGTGCCGCCTCATTAACATCTCCGCCAGCTCTTCGTCATGCTGTTCAATGGCCTCGGCAATGGCGCGATGCTCTGCCAGTGCGCGCTGCGGGCGTGATGCCACCAGGCTCGAACGAAAGCGGAACATGCGGATCAGGTGATAAAGCTCGCCGCACAGAAAGCCGGTCAGGCGCGCATTCCCGCTGCCGCGGATGATGCGGTAATGGATGTCGAAGTCCCCCTCGCGCTGGTAATACTCATTGCCGCCCGCCGCTTCGATCTGCTGTGCATGGGCATCCAGCAGCGCCTTCAGGTCCGCGATCCCGGCCGCCGACATGTTGCGCGCCGCAAGCCGCGCCGCCATGCCCTCCAGGGCCTCGCGCATCTCGTAGATCTCGCGTACCTGCGCCGCATCCAGTGTCACCACCCGGGCACCGGCATGGGGAACGCGGGTCACCAGATGCAACCCCTCCAGCCGCCGGATCGCCTCCCGCAACGGCCCGCGGCTGACCTGAAATCGGCGTGCCAGCAGGGGTTCGTTGATCTTCCCGCCCGGGGGGATTTCACCCCGCACCACTGCGGTGATCAACTCGTCGCTGAGCCGATCGGAGAGGGTCTGTGGGTCTGGCTGGCCCGGATGGGGAGTCAGGAGGTTTAGTGCCATTATGTCGACACTTTTACATAAAATAACCTAAAATGAGAAGCAAAAAGTACATAAAGTCTATTTGTGTCGACATAATGGATATCGGCGAGCCATCTTGGGGGCTAAAAACTAGGCGGTGTGCAGGCACTTACTAGCACGCAAGGCTCTTTGCCTGCATTGCGAAACCGGTGGGGGATGCGGCTGTTGAACAGGTAGGCGTCCCCCGGTCCGAGCACCTGGGTTTCCTCCCCCACGGTCACTTCCAGGTGCCCGCTGATGATGATGCCTCCTTCCTCGGCATCGTGGCGGATCAAGGTGCGGCCGGTGTCCGCACCCGGCGCGTAGCGCTCCATCAACATCTGCAATTTTGTCTCCGCCGCCCCGACGCCCACCTGGCGGTAGGAGATGAGCCCGCTGCCGATCTCGGTGAGGTCCGTGCTGCGGTAGAACGCCCGCGCGGGTTGCGCCAGTTCCAGGCTGAAAAAATCGGAGATCGAAATGGGAAATGACTCGAGGATGTTTTTCAATAATCCGAGCGACGGGCGCGACTTGCCCTTCTCGATGAGACAGATCATCGCGTTGCTGACGCCGCAGCGCTTGGCCAGTTGGCGTTGCGACAGGTCGTGCAGTTCCCGCATTTTCTTCAGCCGGATGCCCACGTCCTGCATAAATCCTCCCGCCCCGGGGGCAGTTAAAGTGTTAAATC
>CAYMXG010000316.1:0-1430 GCA_964394115.1 uncultured Enterobacteriaceae bacterium
GGATGGCATTCGCGCCAACGGGCGAGAGCACGCTGGTGTACGTCGCGCGAATGCCAGCGCCGGCTTCCACCAGGATGGCCTCCAGGCCGCCGGTGATGCCAATGGATTTCAACCATCCATCGAGCACGCCCCAGGTATCATGGAACAGGATCGGCATGAAGGTTTGTTCGAGCAGCATCCGGACGTCCGGGATATCCGCTTCCACTAGCACGGCGCCGGTTTCCCCGAGTGCGACCAGCGTGTTCTCCATGATGATTGACGCACTGGATTCCACGCCCTCGTAGAACCAGGTCCGTGGTACGCCGAGCCGCACACCCTGCATGGAGGCGGGTTTGAGTGGAGCACTGCGGCCGGTGACGACGTCGTCGAAGAGCACGATGTCCTGCATGCGCCGGGCCTGTGGTCCCAGCTGGTCGAACAGCGGCACCAGCGGCACGATGTCCTCGACCGGGTAGCGGCCCATGCCCGGCCGGAACCCGATGACCCCACATAATGCCGCCGGAACACGGATCGAGCCGGCGGAGTCCTCGGCGACCCCGAGCGGCGCGATGCCGGATGCCACGGCCGCTGCCGTGCCGCCGGAACTGCCGCCGGGGATGCGCGTGAGATCCCAGGGATTCCGGACCGGGCCGAAGATCTCGTTGTTGCTGGTGAACCCGGTCGAAAGCTCGTGCAGGTTCGTTTTGCCCATGACGATGGCGCCCTGGTCCTTCAACCGCAGGATGAGGGGCGCATCGCGGCGTGGCGCCAGCGCGCCCAGGGCTTTCGTGCCCGCGGTCGTCGGGTAGTCCGCGGTCAGCACGCTGTCCTTGACCGGGATCGGCAGACCGTGCAGCCGTCCGAGAGTTTTGCCCGCTGCGCGTAATTTGTCGGCGGCGCGTGCTGCCGCAAGCACGCGATCAGGATCGAGGGAAATAAATGCATTGAGATGACTGCGTTGTTGCGCGCGCGCCAGCAGCGCCGCGGCATAGTTCTCGGCGGAAAGTTCGCCGGATCGCATCAGCGCGACCGCATCCTTGGCGCCCAAATTGCAGAGGTCGTCCCCGGTTTTACCCAGCCGGATGGCGGCCGGCGCGGTACGCGGGAGCAGCGGCGCTGACAGCAGGCCTGCCAGGCACGCCAGCAATTGTCGTCGTGCCGGATTCACTGTTTCAGCTATCCCTAAATAGCTGTGCCGAAATATGGGACATGCAGGTGTGTGCCCCGATCACATGTTGGAGGACCGTGTGGAGACAGGGATGTCGGAAGCCGCTCTCGACCATCCCTGGTCTGCGCGGCACTTGGACTCCTGTCCGGCGCACGAGCCTTGGACGTAGTTACAGCGTTTCCGACAACATGTGATCGGGGCGCGCACCTGTGCTGCATCTCGAAACAGTTATTTAGCATCCGGTTTACGCAGCAATTGAAAAGCGCACCGGCAGCCGGGCGGG
>CAYMXG010000316.1:1440-3346 GCA_964394115.1 uncultured Enterobacteriaceae bacterium
GACAGCAGGCCTGCCAGGCACGCCAGCAATTGTCGTCGTGCCGCATTCATTGATTCAGCTGTCTTTGGCAGCCAGGTTACGCAGCAATTGAAAAGCGCACCGGCAGCCGGGCGGGCCCGTGGCCGATGGTGGTCATCCACGGCTCCGGCTCGCCGGCGGATTCGAACCGGCCGATGCGACGCACGATGGCGCCGAGCAGCGCTTCTGCCTCCAGTCCGGCCAGCACACGGCCGACGCAGGCATGCACGCCGAATCCCCAGCCCACGTGCCCGCGTACCTCGCGTCCCAGGTCGAACTCGTCGGGCGCGGTCCATTTGCGCGGATCGCGATTGGCGGCGGCAAACAGCAGGCCGCAGCGCGTGCCCGCGGGAATGGTCACGCCTTCGATGTCCACGTCTTGCGTCGTGATCCGGCCGGCGAGCCGCGACGGGGAATCCCAGCGCAGGCTCTCCTCGAATGCGGCGCGCACCAGCGTGGGTTCGCGGCGCAGGCGCTGGTACTGTTCCGGGAACTGGCAGAAGGCGCGGATCGCGGTGGAGAGGGTCATGACAGTGGTATCGGCGGCGGCCGAGAGCAGGATCTGCACCAGCAGCTTGGCCTCGTCCTGCGTGATGGCGCCGCGATCCGCAGCTTCGAACATTTTCATGCCGAGGCCTTCCGGGTCAAGATTCTGCCGGTTGCAGCACTCGTCCACCCACTTGAACACCGGTTCCGGGTTGTTCTGCATGGCTTCCTGGAACAATGCGTTCTGCGGCCCCATGGTCGCCCAGACCATGTGCCCGAACGCCGCCATGTGCTCCCGGCCCCATTGCGGCAGGCCCAGCAAATCGGGCAGGACCTTGTAGACGAAGGGGCGCGAGATCTCCGCGACCGCGTCGATCTCTCCGGCGCCCCGGCCCAGCATGCGATCAACCACGGCCTCGGCTTCCGTCGCGAACGGCTGCGCCAGTTTCGCGAGCGCGGCGGGGGACAGCGCATCGGCGAGTACCACGCGCACCTCGGCGTGCCGCGGCGGATCGTCCGTCAGCAGGATCTCGGGACGCACCGACTTCGGATCGTGCCAGGGGCGCGAGCGGGAGGAGAACGCGCGCCAGTCGCCCAGTCCCGACTGCACCTGCTCGAAACGGCCGAGTACGACGATATCTTCGCGGGCGAGCCGGACCACGGGCGCCAGCTCGCGGATCGAATCGTCGACCGTGCGCGCGTTGCGCACGGACTCCGTGCTGAACATGTCGATGCCGGTTTCCGGGATTTTGCGGTTCATGCGCTTCACACATTATCACGCCGGCAGTTGTCGTCGTGCCGGGCTCATTGCGTCAACATCGGTTTCCCGCGGGTGTCGAACAACGACAGGAAATTCTGGCGCATGATCTCCGGATGACTGGCGACATGCTGCAGGTTCTCGCGATCCTGGCGCCGCCGCTCCGGGTCCTTCTCTCCCAGCAGCCGCCTGTATTCCGTCGCCGACGGTGTGGTGATCTCCAGGAATACGCGCCGGCGTTCCCCGGCGTAGAAGTCGAGAACAGATTCGTCCGCCGTCCCGTGGATCACCGCGCCCAGGGCCTCGATGAGCGCCCTGGCATCCATGAGACCGGTGGTCAGGCCCATGCCGCCGCAGGGGTTGCAGACGTGCGCGGCATCGCCGGCCAGGAGTACGCGGCCGACGCGCAACTTTTCGCTGATCCGTTCATGCACCCGGTACGGCGAGACGGCGACGAGTTCATGCGGACCCATGTCCGGGAACAGGTCCTGGTAGCGCCCGGGCACGCGCCGGATCGCCTCCTCGTCGGAACAGTCACCGTCCTCGTTGTAGGTCACGCGCCAGAGGCCATCCTTGCTGATGACGGCGACCACGGTCCAGCGCTCCGGGTGTGAATAGAAATTGGCCAGGCCGAGACCGTAGCGG
>CAYMXG010000317.1:0-3337 GCA_964394115.1 uncultured Enterobacteriaceae bacterium
AGCGTTGCGGCCAGGATGTACGTTATGCCGAGGGCGCGGGGGTTGGCGCGAAGTGACAACGGGAGCACGGGTCGAACTCAGCAACGCTGCCGGACGCAGGTGTGCGGCGGGCGATCAGGTCTGCGCCGGAATGTCAGGCCGGTTTGTCCAGCGCAGCGGTCAGTTCCGGCACCGCCAGGAACAGGTCCGCCACCAGACCGTAGTCCGCGACTTCAAAGATCGGCGCCTCGGGATCCTTGTTTATCGCGACAATGACCTTGCTGTCCTTCATGCCGGCGAGGTGCTGGATGGCGCCGGAGATGCCGATAGCAATGTAAAGATCCGGCGCGACTATCTTGCCGGTCTGTCCCACCTGGTAGTCATTGGGCACGAAGCCCGCGTCCACGGCGGCACGCGAGGCGCCCACGGCCGCGCCGAGTTTGTCCGCCAGCGCGTCAATGATTTTGAAGTTCTCGGCACTGCCCACGCCGCGGCCGCCGGAGACAATGATTTTTGCGGCGGTCAGTTCCGGCCGCTCGGACTTGGTCAGTTCCTGGCGCTCAAAGGTCGAGAGCCCGGAAGCCGGCGCTGCCTCCAGCGCCTCGACGGTGGCGTTGCCGCCCGTGTCCGGCGCCGCGTCAAAGCCGGTGGCGCGCACGGTCAGCACCTTGATCGCATCGCTGCTCTGCACCGTGGCCAGCGCATTGCCGGCGTAAATCGGCCGCACGAAGGTGTCCGCGCTTTCCACGCGCATGACATCGGAGATCTGCGCCACATCCAGCAGTGCCGCCACGCGCGGCAGTACGTTCTTGCCGAAGGTCGTGGCGGGTGCCAGCACGTGGGTCATGCCTGCGGCCGCCTTGACGATCAACGGCGCCAGGTCCTCGGCCAACCCGTGTTCGTAATGGGGCGCATCCGCATGCAGTACACGCTTCACGCCCGGCACCCGGGCCGCAGCCTGTGCCACGGCGCTGCAATCCCTGCCTGCCACCAGTAATGTTATCTCGCCGCCAATGCGCATTGCCGCCGTCACCACGCACAGGGTCGCGGGGCGCAGCTTGTGTTGGTCGTGTTCGGCGACGACGAGGATGCCCATGTCAGATCACCTTCTTTTCGTTGCGCAGCCGGTGCACCAGGTCCGGCACCGATTCCACCTTGATGCCGCCAACCCGGGCCGCGGGCTCGTCCACCTTCAGCACTTTCAATCGCGGCGCCAGATCCACGCCCAGGTCCGCCGCCTTCAGCACGTCCAGTGGCTTCTTCTTGGCCTTCATGATGTTGGGCAACTTGACGTAACGCGGTTCATTCAGGCGCAGATCCGTGGTGACAACGGCCGGCAGTTTCAACATCAGTGTCTCCAGGCCGCCATCCACTTCCCGGGTCACGCGCAGGCCGCCCTCCACACGTTCCACCTTCGATGCGAAGGTCCCTTGCGCCCAGCCCAGCAGCGCGGCCAGCATCTGGCCGGTCTGGTTGTTGTCATCGTCGATGGCCTGCTTGCCAAGGATGATCAGGTCCGGATTCTCGCGCCCGGCGATGGCCTTCAGCGCCTTGGCCACGCCCAGCGGCTGCGTCTCGCCATCGGTTTCCACCAGGATGGCGCGGTCCGCGCCCATGGCGAGCGCGGTGCGCAGGATGTCCTGGCACTGCGGTCCGCCCACGGAGATGGCCACGATCTCTTTGGCGGCGCCGGCCTCTTGCAGGCGTATGGCCTCTTCCACGGCGATCTCGCAGAACGGGTTCATGGCCATCTTGATATTGGCCAGTTCCACGCCGGTGCGGTCGCTTTTGACCCGCACCCGCACGTTGGCATCCACGACCCGCTTGATGGGAACAAGAATTTTCATGGTTCAGAACCGGGATATTCGGGGGTAGCAAAGGGTTGTGGAACAGGCAATTTGCCGCCGATTCCCGCTAAAATGCCGCAGCGCAATATCATAGCAGGATTACCGGGGAGTATCCTAAGATGCCACCCGATGAATTTGTGGAGGACACCATGGCAGTGGTAAAGATCAGCCCGAAATCGGCAAGACTGGAAGACCCCTCGCTGCTGCGCACCGAGGCGTATATCAATGGCGAGTGGGTGCAGGCCGCGGACGGCGGCGTCATCGAAGTCACCAATCCAGCCGATAATTCCGTGCTCGGCACCATCCCGAAACTGGATACCGCCATGGTGCGCCACGCCATCGATTCCGCCAACGCCGCCTGGCCCGGCTGGCGCGCAACGCTGGCGAAGGACAAGGCGCGCCTGCTGCGGCGCTGGTACGAGTTGATGATGCTGAACCAGAAGGATCTCGCCATCATCATGACCCTGGAGCAGGGCAAGTCACTGACGGAATCCATGGGCGAGATCGCCTATGCCGCCTCCTTTATTGAATGGTTCGCGGAGGAAGGCAAGCGCGTTTATGGCGATACTATTCCACAGCACATGCAGAACCGGCGCATCGTCGTCACCAAGGAACCAGTGGGTGTGTGCGCGGCGATTACGCCGTGGAACTTCCCGGCCGCGATGATCACGCGCAAATGCGCGCCGGCGCTGGCCGCCGGATGCACCACCGTGGTCAAGCCGGCCTCGGAGACCCCGTTTTCCGCGCTGGCGCTGGCAGTCCTGGCGGAACGGGCCGGCATACCGAAGGGCGTATTCAATGTGGTCACCGGTAAGGCCGCCGTGGTCGGCGCCGAGCTGACGTCGAACCCGGTGGTGCGCAAGTTGAGCTTCACGGGTTCCACCGAGATTGGCTCGTTGCTGATGGCCCAGTGCGCGCCGACGGTGAAAAAACTGTCCATGGAACTGGGCGGCAATGCGCCGTTCATTGTGTTCGATGACGCGGATCTCGACGCCGCCGTGGCCGGCGCCATGGTTTCCAAGTACCGCAACAGCGGCCAGACCTGCGTCTGCGCGAACCGGATGCTGGTGCAGGACGGTGTTTACGACGAATTCGTGCGCCGCTTCGCCACCGCCGTGCAGAGCCAGTTGCGCGTTGGCAATGGGTTGGAGGAGGGCGTGTCCCAGGGGCCGCTCATTAATATGGCCGCAGTGGAAAAGGTGGAACAGCACATTGCGGACGCCGTGGGCAAGGGCGCGCGCGTGGTGTCGGGGGGCAAGCGCCATGCGCTCGGCGGCACGTTTTTTGAGCCGACCATCCTGGCCAATGTCACGACGGATATGGCGGTGGCACGCGAGGAAACCTTCGGCCCGCTGGCCCCGGTGTTCCGCTTCAAGACCGAGGAGGAGGCCATCCGCATGGCCAACGACACCGAGTTTGGGCTGGCCGCGTATTTCTACACCCGCGACCTCGGCCGTTCCTGGCGCGTGGGCGAGGCGCTGGAATACGGCATGGTGTGCGTCAACAGCGGC
>CAYMXG010000318.1:0-3326 GCA_964394115.1 uncultured Enterobacteriaceae bacterium
TCCGCCGCCACTTCCCGGCCCAGTTCCGCCATTACCGGGTAACAGCGGGTAATGTCCACATCGGATTCGGCCACATGAATTCCATCCGGCTCAACCTTCCGATTCATCTGCAGCCTCCATGTATTCACCCAATCGCCGTTCACTCACACTCAGATCCCCGCGTTGGGGAACCAGATTAGCGCGCCAATGCCGGATCGAAGGCCGCTACCAGCACCAGGTTCCCGCCCTGGGTAAGCTGTTCCCTGCGGGCCTTCTTCAGCGGCGCATATTCAGGCGAGTCATACCACGAGCGCACCGCCTCCATGCCTGGAAACCGGATGATGGTGGTCCAGTTCCAGCCCCAGTTTCCTTCGAGCACCATGGGAGCAGGATCGCCGCCGATCAATTCCGCTCCGACACGAACCAGTTGTTGGGTCACGGGGACACCGTATTCCTGCCGGTACCGTTCGAAATCTGCGATCCTGTGCTGACCAATCATGTAAATGGGTGACGCCATCATTGTTTCTCCCTGTCAGGCTGTTGATTGAACACAATGGTGGAATTCCGCGATTCCGACCCCATGGCCGGCTCATGAATGTTTACAGCATCAACTGCCAGTAACCCACGTCAACCCAGCGCCCGAACTTCCAACCGACTTCGGAAAGGTGTCCGGCGTTCGTGAAACCGCACCTTTCATGCAGCGCGACACTGGCCGGATTGGGAAGTGAAATCACGCCGATGGCGGTGTGCAAACCGATTTTTCGCAGGTCATTCAACAACGCGTCATACAACAGCTTGCCCATGCCCTGGCCGGCAAAACGCGATTCCAGGTAAATGGTCGTTTCCACTGTGTGGCGATAGGCGGTGCGTTCTCGCCATGGCGAGGCATAGGCGAAACCCAGTACGCGTCCCTCCTGTTCCAGCAGCAACCATGGCAGGCGCGGGACTACGGCGGCGATCCGCCGCGCCATCTCCGCAGCTTTGACCGGCTGCTCCTCAAACGTGATGACCGAATCCGCGATATACGGGTTGTATATGGCGGCGATGGCGCGGGCATCGTCCAGCGTCACAGGCCGGATGCGTCCTGTCCGATCCGACTCCCTGTAAACGGGGGAAGTTTTGCCCATGCCTGATTTCCAGCATCCGTGTTGAAGTGACTAACTCGCCCATCATTCCATGGGCGGCGGCCCTAATGGCCCATTTGCGAAATCACGAAGATAAACGGGTTTGGAGAAATCCTGAGCAGTCCGGCAAATGGGCCATCCAATTCCAGGATCAAAAAGACCGCACTTCCGACGGACATCGCGCAGACCACGAACGTCACTATGGCGATCGGATTTCGTGGCGCAAACAGGCCGAAGCTGGTAAACGTGATGGTCAGCCAGAAGATGAGCACAGTGAGGAACGGGATGGGGATGGCTGTGCCCATACCGGCAAAAATCGTCCAACGGGCCTCCAGCAACCCCTCGCCCAGGTCCAGGGCACGGGACTGGAGCCAGCGCTGATCGTCAGTTTGCGGTGACAGACGCCGGATGAGTGTGATTACTTCTTCAGTGAACTGCGTTGTCAATGGAGTCTGAACCTGCGCAGTCTGACCCGCTACCGTGGGCCACGTGAGTTCCACGCGCTTCACTATAACGCTGCGCAACATCTGTCGTGCTTCCGCCGTTTCAGGCCCGTAACGCGCCAGCGCCCGATCAAGGGACATGACCTTGGCAGCCGCTTGCTTGATCTCCGTATCCAGGGAATCAAAAGCCCCTTTCGCGGAAGCCGTGACCAACCCCAGGACCAGCGCCGTCATCGTGGCGACCAGACCGATGCCGACTTTCACCGTGTCCTTCGTATCATTGCAAAGGTGATGACCCGGAAGGATGGATCGCAACCAGATGCCGAACAGAGCGCCGCCGAACGTGCACGCGAATACCAGTAGGCCAATAATTGTCGGGCTCATGGGGCCACATCAAGTGGGAAAATCAACTGTCCACGATCTGCCACGTACCATCCTGCTGACGGCAGGCGGTGGCCTGGACGTCTTCCCGCTGTCCGTCCACGGTGACGCTCTGCGTGAAGTTGCGGCACGGCAACCCACTCTGCGAAATATACGTCTGTGTTGGCGTGACACTGCCGGAGGCGCCGGTGTCCGGATTGACCCAAGCCGCAGTGCCACCGGTGGGTTTGTACTCCAGGGTGCTTTGCGTGGTGTCGTAGTGATATTCCTGATCCTGGCAGCTCAGCTTGTTGCCGATGCGGTTGCCCATGTAGCCACCCGCCAGCACACCGGCGCCGATGGCAACCTTGCGGCCCGAACCGCTGCCGATTTGCGAGCCGACCAGTCCACCCAGGGCAGCGCCGACCAGTGTGCCCATCACTTCTTCGCCACTGGTGCCGGAGCGATCACATTCCGCCCAGGCTTGCGGGGTCAGTAACAGGGCCGACAACAACAACAGGAAAGGAGGCATGGTGTTTTTCATATATTGGCTCCCTGACATGGGCAGGATTGAATGAGTTATCTTTGACCCGGATCGGCCCGGGTATGCTCCCGTATTCTAGCAGCGGCTGACCTATAACCAATTGACGGGGCCAACCACGATACCGTCGTCATCCGCGTAAACGAAGGCGCCCGGCTGGAACGTAACTCCATGAAATGTCACTGGTATATCCCGCTGCCCAGTCCCGCCTTTCGCGCTCCGGCGCGGGGTCGTGCCCAGCGCCTGCAGGCCGAATTCCATGCCGCCGATAACCGCCGAGTCACGGATGCAACCGTATATGACCGCGCCGGCCCAACCGTTGTCCCGGCCCAACCGCGCCAGTTTGTCACCGACCAGGGCACAGCGCATGGAACCGCCGCCGTCCACCACCAGCACGTGTCCGCCTCCCGGCTGTTCCAGCGTACTGCGCACCAGCGAATTGTCGTCGTGTACTTTCAGCGTGGTGATGGCACCGTGAAATTTGCGGCGCTCGCCATAGTTCACGAATCCTGGCAACGCCACCTGCGCTTCATTTTCATGCGCGTCGTACAAATCGGCTGTTGAAAAGCTCATCGTTCACTCCACGTGCCGTATCCCATATGTAGTATGTCGTATGTAGAATTTGACTGCCCCGATATACGTTATACGAGATGTGATATACACGGATAAGGATTGCCCTGCCTCCGGGTTATCTTGTCAACTCGCCATACCATTCCGGCCTGCGGTCCGCGAACAGATCCGAGAGTGATGTGATGTGCTTGTCCCGGGCCTCGGCGGGATTGATTTCCATGACAAACAACTCGACGCGTTGCGAAAGGGCGCGATGCAGGCGCTTGCCTCCGGGGCCGGCAATCTGGCTTTTTCCCGTGAATCTGAGTT